>JALYYM010000082.1 GCA_030946565.1 Bacteroidota bacterium
AGCTTTGGTTATTTCAACACAAGGCGTGAGCATGATAATTCGATAAGAACAATAGCACAATCCATAAAGCCGGGAGGAATTTTCGTGATAGATTACCTCAATGTTCATTACGCTGAAGATCATCTTGTACATACGTCAGACATAGAAATTGATGGCGTTAATTATTTTTTAACCAAGTGGTTTGACGAAACGCATTTTTATAAAAAAATAATTATAGAAGACGAAGCGCTCGGAAAGCCCATTGAATACCGTGAAAAAGTAGCTAAGTTTTCTTTAGGAGATTTTACTGAAATGCTTGCTTACCATCAGCTCCAGATACAGGAAGTTTTCGGCGATTATAATTTCAATGATTACCATGTCAAAAATTCTCCGCGGATGGTTATTATTACGAAGAAGGGGGTTTGATTTAACCGGCCTCGGATTAAGCTTTGGAAAGTTTTTTTGGAAGTGTATAAACTTATGAAGTGTCTGCTGAACGTTACAAAAGTCAATTAAACTTTTGGAAAGTTTTTTAGGAAGTATATAAACTTATGAAGTGTCTGCTAAACTTTCCAAAAGTGGCGAACCTGCCTACAAACAGATTAACCAATTAAACAATCAACTAACAAACCAAACCAAACCTCACTTCTTATTATTCACCAGCATCCATTTTGCTGTTTCGTACATAGCTGAAGTCAATTGCGAAAGAGATTTCTTAATTGAGTCTTTTTGCGCTATCGTTATCGGTGCCGGGTTTGCAGCTAATGGCATTAATTTCTCTTTAGTTATCCGCAGATTCTTTACATAGTAATAGTCATTGGTAACAATGCCGATATTGCCTTCATCGTGATGAATAATAAAAGCCGCATCCATTTTGTTTTTTGTATTCAAAAGATCCCTGCCAAGAGTAGTATTTGTATAAGGCTGGTGCAGCATTCCGGCGAGCGTAGGAAGTACGTCAATTTGAGAAACCGTTTCATTTCTTAACTGGGACGTTATCAGTTCCGGTGCATAAAAAAGCATAGGCACATGTTCATCGGTAAGCTGGCCATTGTTCCATGCATCGGCGTACATAGCAGATGCTTCGCCTTCCACGCCGTGGTCTCCCACGAACACAAAAATGGTATTAGCAAACCAGTCATGTTTTTTTGCTTCTTCAATTAATTTTTTAAAACAGTAATCTGTATAACAAAATGATTGAAATTCTTTCAATGATTCAAACCCATATTTTCTTAAGGTATCTTCACTTTCTACCCTTTCTACAAAATCAGAATCCTCTATCGGTATGCTATATGGGCGGTGATTATCGGCTGTTTGTATTACACCAAAAAAGGGCTTCTTTTCTTTTGATAAAACATTTTCTGCTTCAACAAAAAGATTTTTATCACTGATACCCCAAACGTTTAGCAATGCTGACTTAAATGAACCTTCCTGATAAAGATGAACACCTTGAATATTTTGTACCAGCCCTTCAAAATTATTAAACTCTCCACTGCCGCCGAGGAAATAAAACTTGTCGTAATCCTCAAAATCATTGATGATAGTATGCTGATGAACCGCTTCCGGGTTTCTTGTAGAAAATTTTGAAAGCTGTACATCAGGCGTGCCGGTAAGCACAGCAAATACTCCGCGGGCAGTGCCAAATGTTGGGCTGAAACATCGGTTAAAAAAAAGGCCGCTATCGCAAAGCGATTTGAAAAAAGGTGTGGTGTTAAGCGGGTTGCCACTCATGCTGCTCTTGTACATACTAAAGCTTTCAGCGATTACCAAAATCACATTGGGCCTGCTTTCCAGGGCTTTGCTATTTGGCAACACTTCGCGGCTATAGTGTTTGCCGGTTATGATAGAAGAATCAAGTTGTAAAAAATTTGCAATCAAAGGATAATATTCTTTTGCTTTTTGATCGTCGAAAGAAGGTGTGCGAAATTGCAGGGTGGTGAAAAAATTTTGCAATGGATTTAATGCCACGTAAGACTTAAAATTATCATTCAGGTCAAACGCATCTTTCCACTTTAATGGCTTAAAAGAAAACACGCCATAGAGGCACCAGCATAAAAAAATAATTGCGCCTGCATGCCATCTTTTTTTATAAATAGTATTTTCCTCAATATTTCTTTTTAAAGTTTGCAAATGCGTTCTCTTAAATACTGATGCCATCAATATCACCGTTACAAAAAGCGCGGTAAGAATCCAAACCATTGGGTAACTCTGCCACAGCATCTCAAAGGAGATCACCGGGTCTTCGGCGAAGTTTAATGCACTTGCATTGATGCGGGTGTGGTTGTAGCTGAAATTTCCGAAATCTGCGCCGAAGAAAAATAATACAACCAATGTTATCACCGCTAAATAGTAAGACCACAAACGTTTATTTCTTTCAGAAAAAAATGGCGAGAATTTATAATAAACAGAAAGGATGGCAATAGGCAATAAAATGATTGAAATCCATTTTACATCAAAACGAAAACCCAGCCAAAAAGAAGGTAGCAATGAAGCAACAGAAAGGCCGCCTGGCTTGAATAGAACGACGGTTGATACCCTGAACAAGGTGAAAATCAAAACATAGATCAGCCAAAGTACAAGCAGCCACTGTATGGTTAAGGGAACAGTTTTAGGAATTTTTGTTTTTAAAATCATTCTATTAAAACAAGCAAATGTATAAGAGTTCTGGCAGCATGAAAATCATTTGGCTATCCTTTGTTTTTTATTGTTAAGCAACATGTACCTCGCAGTTTCATAATAAGCCTGCGTAAGAGTGCGTAATGTTTTTTCAGTTTCGTCCGTAGCCGGGTTTTGCATTAATGCTACATTATTTATTGAAGACCTGAAATCTTCGGTACCGCTTAAAAGATTATGTACGTACACATATTCATCTGTTACCACCCCGATTTGCTTAATATTATAATCGTATACAAATGCGGTATTTTTAAAATGCAATGAATTATTTTGAGTAGTATCGAAAAGATTTTTCCCCATAGTAGTATTCGTATATGGTATGCCTGCCAAAGCGGTCACCGATGGCAGCAAGTCAACCTGTGAGCACGTTTTATCTATTCGCTGCGGCTGCAAACGTGAGGGAGAATAAAACAGCAATGGCACATGTTGGTTAGTAAGGCCATCAACTGTCCATGCCTTTGGGAACATATCGCCCGCATCGCCACGTATGCCATGGTCGCCGACAAAAACAAAAATTGTGTTATCAAAATATTTTTCTTTTCTGGCCGCTTCTATAAATTTCTCGAAGCTGAAATCCGTATATCGAAATGCATTTAACTCAGCATTGCTTTCAAATCCAAACCTTTTCAGCGAATCAGTAGAATAAGTCTTTTTTATAAATTCATTTTTGTCTTCTTCAGGTATTGTGTATGGCCGGTGGTTATCCGCTGTTTGAATTACGGCGATAAATGGATGTATTTGTTCGCTCAGCGTGTTATTTGCCTCGAGAAATAATTGTTTATCGCTAATGCCCCACACATCTATTGACTTAGCTTTATAACTATCCTCTTCAAACAAATGCAGGCCGGTTATATTGTTTGTTAGTAACCCTCTTACATTTGCCCAGCTTGAACTTCCACCAAGAAAATATAATTTTTCGTAGCCTTTATAATCATTTATAATTGAGTGCTGATCAACATAAGCCGGGTTGCGGCTGGAGGTATTGGGATATTCGATGTCAGGAATTCCGGTGATCACAGCCCAAATGCCGCGTGCGGTGCCGTAAGCCGGCGTAAAGCACCGGTCAAAAAATATTCCCTGCTTACACATTTCATTAAAGAAAGGAGTTGTGTTTAATGGGTTCCCCCACATGCTGCTTTTATATGCGCTGAAGCTTTCACATATTACTACCACTACGTTTGGTGTGTTGGAAGAAGCAGAAGAAGGAGTAAATGTTCTTGTAAAATTCAGGGTAGAGCTATCAGGGTTTGCCACGCCGAGGTATTGAGCCATTAAAGGATAGTATTCTTTAACCTTATTTTTATCGTACGTTGAGCTTCTGAATTGTAGTGTACTCAAAAAGCTTTGGATAGGATTTAAAGCAAGACTCGCTTTGAATTCATCATCAAAAGAAAATGCATCGCTCCACCGTAAAGGGTATTGGTTCAATCTTCCAAATATGCCAAGGGCGAGAATGAATGTAAATGTAAAACCCAGTATTATTCTTATAATACCATGGCCGTTATAACGATACTTCTTAAAAAGCCGGTAATAGATACTGATAAGCCAATACAAGAGAACGCTGGATACTATCAGCAGAAAAATAATTGTAAAAACCGGGTAAGTCTCCCACACCATGTTCATAGAAATAGATGCATCTTCTGCATAATTGAGTACACTGGCGTTTAGTCGTTGGTGTAAGTAATCGTAATGTTCAAAATCCATCGCATATAAAAAAGCAAGGGAAATACATACGATTAAGAAATAAATTTTAAATACTTTTTTAGAAGTTTTGTTTATAAAAGGATTGCAATTTTTTGTAGCAAAAGCCCAAAGAAAATAAAGAGTAAATACGAGGCTTACAGCAATGATTGAAAAAATACCGGCATGATTATTTTTTAAAAGCAGGATAATCACTGTGAGCAAAATCAATACGAGTACAAGTCTGAAAATACTACTCTTCCTGAGGCGATTTTTTTCAGTATAATCTAAATGCAAGCTACCTGCAAGAAAGGGAATAAGCACTATAGCACATACTATTCTGAGGTCGTAACGCAAGCCCAGTATAAATGGCTTTATGCAATTTGAAAATGAATATTGTGATGGCTTAAAATGAAAGAAGAATATGAAGCGCATCACAGTCATCAGCAAGAGAAGAGTAAGCCCGGTTGTAAACATCCATTTTAAAAGCCGTGGAAAAGTCGCGATTTTCATCAAGCTGGTTGTAGGTTATAGAATTATATAAAGTGCCATTTGTAAAGCATGCCAAGCGGAACAAATGTAAATATTTACAAGCTATATTTATGCAATAGCTATTTTTGCAGCTAATGAGCTTAGCAGTATGAATAATGCCATGTACATTCCCGAGGCATTAAAGCAATTAGATTATCACCTGTTTTCAAAGTTGAATGGTGAATGGCACACAGCATTTCTTGATAAGTTAGTACCATTCATCCGCGAATCATATTTGTGGATTCCTTTTTATTTTTTTCTAATAATTTTTACGACTGTTAATTTTAAAATGAAGGGATGGCTATGGGTTTTATTTTTTTTAATAAATGTAATAGTTAGCGATTTTGTAAGCAGCGATCTTATAAAAGAAAATTTTATACGAGCAAGGCCTTGTCACGATCCTTTGCTTGCAGGCTCTATCAGGTTTCTTGTAAGCTATTGCCCATCTAGTTCAAGTTTTACTTCTTCACATGCCGTAAATCATTTTGCTGCAGCTATGTATATCTTTACCACTTTCAGAAAAGCACTCAGTAATTATTGGGCCTTATTATTTTTGTGGGCATTTTTTATTTCGTATGCGCAGGTGTATGTAGGTGTGCACTTTCCACTTGATGTATTTTGTGGAGCAATTGTGGGAATAATTCTTGGATATATTACCGGGAAAATTTATGAAAATAAAATTGGGCTGAATGCCCCTGATTTGAAAAAATTTGTATGATAGAAGTAGTTATTTTAATTGTGTTGATATTATTTAACGGGCTATTGGTGATGGCAGAGCTGGCATTAATATCAGCAAAGAAAAGCCGCCTGGAAATGGCCGCTGCAAAGGGCGATGTAAGGGCGAAAGCGGCGCTGGAACTGCAACAAACGCCTGATGTGTTTTTATCCACCACTCAGATATATATTACATTGGTTGCTATTTTAACGGGTGTATATTCCGGTGAAAAATTTGGAAAATCATTAGAGCCCTACGTGGCAAAGATCCAATTTTTTGAGCCGTATGCTAACACTATTTCCACCACTTTAATAGTAATACTTGTTACTTTTTTAACCATATTATTTGGGGAGCTTATACCAAAAAGGTTTGCCATTTTGCGCCCGGAGCGAATAGCAAAGACTGTGGCAAAGCCAATCAAACTTCTTAGCCGGTTTTCTTACCCCGTGGTGTGGGTGCTCAGTGCTTTGAGTACTGCTTTCTTTAAACTATTTAATATAAAAAAACATAGCGATAGCCAGGTAACTGAAGAAGAAATAAAGGCGATGATCAACGAGGGAAGCGAGCTTGGCGCTATTGAAGAAGAAGAAAAAGATATTATTGAAAGAGTATTTCATTTGGGTGATAGAAACATTACATCATTGATGACACATCGCACTGATATTGTCTGGTTTGATATTAGTGAAGATAAAAATTCGATGAGGGAAAAAATAAAGGAGTTTCAACATTCCGTGTATCCCGTTTGTGAAGGAACGATTGACGATCTCAAGGGCATCGTGTTTGTAAAAGATATTTACCTGCGGCCTGAAGCTTCACTGGCGGAGCTCGTTAAAGAGGCATTGTTTATTCCTGAAAATAATTCGGCCTACCAGGTGCTTGAAAAAATTAAGAGAACCAAACTTCACTATGCATTTATTGTAGATGAATATGGCGCCATGGAAGGGATGATAACGATAAAGGATATCCTAAAAGCTATTGTAGGGGAAATGCCAGAAGCTGAAGATGATGAATATGAAATCGTGGAAAGAGAAGATGGCTCGTTTCTTATTGATGCACAAATTCAGTTCTACGATTTCCTTACCAGGTTTGATAAAACGATTTGGATAAATGAAGGTGAAAATACATTCGATACGCTTGCAGGCTTTATTTTGCATGAGCTAAAAACTATTCCATCAACAGGTGACACATTCGAATGGCGTGGGTTTGATTTTGAAATTATAGATATGGATGGAAAGCGCATTGATAAAGTGCTCGTGAAAATTTCTGAAGAGATCAGGGATGAGATGGATGATTAGTGCTTTTAGTTGATTAGTTGATGAGTTGATAAGTGATGGGTGATGAGTGACAAGTGACACCTAATATCTCCTAACTGATACCTGATGACTCATACCTGATACCTAATAACTAACTGACTAACCATAACTCAACTTCCTTATCAACTCTTCCGGCAACTTCGGTAATTTTTTTCTTTCAATTAGAAATGTAGATAGCCCGGCTATATCTCTAAAAATATAATGGCTGTTAAGCGCTCCTTCCAGATAGCCGCGGCCGCTGGTGTTTCCCGTTCCCATACGAAGCCCAATCATTCTTCTCACCATTACGAGATGCTTATGCCGCCAGGTCGCCATCTGGTGATCTATTTCAACAAGCGCATCTAAAATTTGGTAAGAAGTTTGGAACACAGGAAAATCGCGATAAAGCATGATGAATAATGCAGCACGCATTGCCCTGGCTGAAAGTTCTGTTTTAATTGAAGTCTCACGGTCATGGTTAGCCGCTTGTTCCTGCTCAAAAAAAATGAAATCAAAATCACTAATTTTTCCTGCTTCTCTTTCAGTCAATCCTTGCTGATAAATATTTCTGTAATCGCTCCAAAATGGATGCAGTTATTCATTCAAGGTGAATTGGTTTTGATAATTCTCCCAGAATTCATTCTCAAAAAACGGCAATCTTTCCAGCCAGTTATTGATCAATTGCAGCAGTGTCGTATTGCTTTCGGTTTCATTTATTTTATTAAAATCAGTAGTATCAAATCCGCCTTCATTGGTTCTTTTATAATAATCTTTTTTATATCGCTCTTCCATCGCAAGGCCGAGCCTTGCTTCTATCAGGCGGAATTGTACGCTTTGAAACCCTGAGGCAGGTATTAATAAATTTCTGAACTCCAGAAAATCAAGCGGCGTCATGGTATCGAGCAGCGTGATTTGCTGGCCTAATAATCCAAAAATTTTTATGATTCTGTATAAGCGATGCCTTACCAGGTTAAGGTCTTCGGA
>JALYYM010000085.1 GCA_030946565.1 Bacteroidota bacterium
TGTGAGCGAAATTACATCCTGCAATTCCTGGTAATGAACTTTTGATTTTAATGCAATACAGCCTTTATGATTCTCGATATTGAAATTTCTTAGTTTTTCGAAAGGAACCTTGTTTACCGGCGTTCCATATTTTTCTGCAGCATCTCTTAACTCGTCTGCTTCAGGAGAATTGATGGTCGACAGCAGGTATATTCTTTCCAATTGCTGGCCTGCGTGCATTGCTTCAATTACTGAAGGAATGCCTGCGATGAGCAAATTTTTTTTTGGGCGATGATGTTGGGGCCTGTTAGTTTTCAAAATAATAGTGGCAATGGTTTTTTTGTATTAAATGCTGTCACCTTTCAATGAAATGAAAAATAAGTATAAAATATTATTTAATACATTTGTTTTATAAAAATTTATATGTCTGCCCTCGAATTGGAAGTTTACGAGATTTTTAAAAACCGCTTTACTGAAAAGGAAGCGGCAAAAGTTATAGAATATTTTGAATTAAAGACGGAAGAAAAAATAGTTCAGAAAAAAGATATATTCATGACCAAGGACGATAAGCTCGAACTCGTATCCAGAATAGAAACTTCAAAAACCGACACCATTAAATGGATGTTTATTTTTTGGATAGGACAATTAGCTGCTGTTGCAGGAATTTTATTTGCTTTAGCGAATGTTTATTTTAAAAGATAGGTTGCTATCTAAAATTTTCACTTTAATCAAATGTTTTTCATTCTAATAAAAACCATAAGCCTTTCAAAACTTATGGTTTCACGAAAATTAATTACAGACTTTGTTCCCGGACTTCCTATACCGGGAAAATGCTTTTATTTTAACCCAAAAGCCTTTTTTACTTTATCTACATAATCAAGTTTTTCCCAGGTAAATAGCTCAACTTTTATTTGCTTGTCTTTTGCGTTTGGCAATTTAAAAGATTTCGTTACTACTTCATTTTTGCGGCCCATGTGTCCGTAAGCTGCGGTCTCGCTATAAATAGGATTACGCAATTTAAGGCGCTGCTCAATGAAGTAAGGACGCATATCAAATATTGACTTCAATTTTTCCGCGATAGCTCCATCGTTGATTTCTAATTTCGAAGTGCCATAAGTATTTACATTTATACTTGTGGGCTCTGCAACCCCAATTGCATAAGAAACCTGCACGAGCACCTCATCGCATACGCCCGCGGCCACAAGATTTTTTGCAATATGCCTCGTCGCATAAGCAGCACTACGATCTACTTTACTCGGATCTTTTCCGCTAAATGCGCCACCACCATGTGCGCCTTTTCCACCATAAGTATCAACGATAATTTTTCGTCCGGTAAGCCCTGTATCTCCATGCGGGCCACCAATTACAAACTTGCCTGTAGGGTTAATATGGTATTTAATTTTATCATTAAAGAAGTGCGCATATTGAGGATATTTATTCTTCATACGAGGCACAAGAATCTTTTTGATATCATCAGATATTTTCTTCAACATCTTTTGTTCATCACCAAAATCATCATGCTGAGTTGACACTACAATTGCGTCTATCCGTTGGGGTTTGCCATCATCTCCATATTCCAGGGTAACCTGGCTTTTTGCATCCGGGCGTAAGTATTTTATTTCTTTGCATTCTCTTCTCAATGCTGCCAATTCTATTAATATAGTGTGGGCAATGTCAAGCGCCAACGGCATATAATTATCCGTTTCATTTGTTGCATAGCCAAACATCATTCCCTGGTCTCCGGCTCCCTGCTCTTCCTTCTTTTGTTTGTCTACGCCTTGATTTATATCAGCCGATTGTTCATGTATTGCAGAAAAAATACCACACGAATTGGCTTCAAACATATACTCGCTTTTGGTATAGCCTATTTTCCTTATTACATCTCTTGCTATTTCCTGTACGTCCAAATAAGCTTTGGACTTCACTTCTCCGGCGAGTACTACCTGTCCCGTGGTTACTAATGTTTCGCAAGCCACCTTGCTTTGGGGATCAAATGCTAAAAAGTTATCAATTAACGCATCGCTTATCTGGTCTGCTACTTTATCAGGATGGCCTTCGCTTACTGATTCTGAGGTAAATAAATAGGGCATGTCGGGTTTGTTTTTTGAGCCGCAAAATTATGGCTTCACATTGATTGAGCAAAATGCAATTTCCTTGTTCTTTTAATCGCTGAAATCAAAAATTATAAAATGGAATAAATTACGTGTAGCCTTAACCGTCCGGGAGTGCCATTGGTTCCGTTTAACTTTATCCTTCCGTCGGCGATAGTATTGATGGTGTAATTAAAAAGAGAAACCCCCTGGCCGCACCTGTCTATATAGGACTTAGGGTTAACGATGTTATATGGAGCGCTAAGCCTTAGCGTGTCGTTGTTAGTTTTCTTCGTCACGATATTTTGAACATACCTGGAAATATTGAAGACATACCTTGCAATCGGATGCCCCTGGTCATCATTTACTACCTTTTTGTTCCCGCCGAAATATCCAAAGTTTGGCCGTTGACTAACGATGGTGAAATCACAAGGTATAGGAATATATCGGCCCGTCGTAGATGAATCTTTTGTATCTAAAAATAAATAATTCGGTGCGGCAAATACATCGTCTGTGGGAGAATATACCTGCTCAGCAATAAGTTCCGCCCGGTTAATTACCCGGTTCGACAAACCCGTAAGTCCTGGAATCGTGAGATTGGCATAGCTTCCCGGTGATGTTTGAATATATACAAGATCATTCCCCGCCGGAGGGTGCGTTACGTTATTTGTTATTTCAGAGTTGCCTCTTTCACGAACGATTGAATTACCCTGGCCAGACAATCCTGTAAAAGGAAAGTCGTAGACAAGTGTGTCCTTTACGCCCGCGGTACTTGTCCTGGCGTATATTGATAAGCGCGAGTTCGCAGAAGTAATATCAAAATAGCTAAGCGCATTTCCTCCCGAAGACTGATCAGCAATAATTGCAAAACCATTAAAGTGTTCTTTAAAAGCAGAATCACTCGCAAGATATGCACTATGATCAATGAGCTCCTGAGCGAAGGCATTTGAAATTTTAATCCTCAACTCATTAGAAGCATCTTCGCGAAAAGCATGTACAGAATCATTAATATCCTGGGGGGCGTAAGTCTTTTCACCAAGCAATTCAAAATTGTTGTAGGGTAAAACATCACAAGTTGTATAAGTGGAATCGTAATGAAGAGGATTGGTTAAACTATATACCTGCACTTTTTGCTGTTGTGTAGTATCACCAAAAGAGTAAGCAAAATGTAATACCAAAACAACCGAATCTAAACTAAGAGTATCAGCCTTAGGAAAAGTAAATGGAAATGAAGCCGGCTTAAATTCAACATAAATATTTGCAGACGTTTTTCCAAACAACGGATCATTATTTATTATTCCTAAGGCGTGGGCATCGGCATAGTGTACTGAATCGCATGTGGATATTACATTATCGAAATTGTTGGCAACAACATCAAATGTTGTTTCAAAAGTATGAATGTTATCAACTGCGGGTATGAGGTCTTGTCCAAGCTCTGTAGTGTCAATTTTTGTGCAACTCCAATTTAAAAAAAGTAATAGAAATACTACTGGCAGGGCAGGTTTGAATCGGCAGTTTAGCACTTGAAAAATTAGTTTGAGAAAATAATATTATGAGAGATTTTATCTGTCCGCAAGGTCGGCATACAATTGTAAATAGTCTGTTAAATCTGACTCTGCATTGTACTTTAAAACTTTCTTACCCCTCACTTTTGAGAACTCTTCAACAAGCTTCTTATCAACTTTTTCTGCGCCAAATGTAATGGCATCAGCATAAGAAGCGCCGCCGCGAAACATAGATAGGTTATTGCCTTCTTTAAAAGCATCAAAATCTTTTTCTTTTATATTGGCGCTGATATTTGCGAGCCTGGTAAAATCTGAACCGAGTTTTTCTTTAAATGTATTCTGCCCAATTGTGTAAATGATTTTGCAGTTGCTAAAAACCGGTTCCTTCTTATAAGCAGTTTTAATATACATCGGTATCAGTCCCGTCATCCAGCCACTGCAATGAATAATGTCAGGAGGCCATCCGAATTTCTTTACTGTTTCAAGAGCGCCTTTGCAAAACAAAACTGTTCTTAATCCATTGTCTGAAAACCATTTTTCATTTTCATCATGAAATAAAGTTTTTCTTTTAAAAAGGTCTTCGTTATCAAGAAAATAAATTTGCAGGCGGGCATTTGGCAAAGAAGCTACTTTAATCACAAGCGGGTAATCATCACCATCAATGGAAACATTTATTCCTGAAAGCC
>JALYYM010000087.1 GCA_030946565.1 Bacteroidota bacterium
ACCAAAGCCATCGCCCTTTTTCACAACAATTTCCTTTATACGGCCTACAGCAAGTATAGCGCTGTCCGGCGGGTTTATTATCGCTGTGAATTCTTCGATATCCATCATACCAAGATTGGAAATAGTAAAGGTATTACCGCTAAATTCTTCTGGTTGCAGTTTTTTATTCCTGGCTTTATCATAAAGGCCTTTTGCATCAGAAGCAATTTGAGAAAGTGTTTTTTGATCAGCGAAACGAATCACCGGTACAATTAAACCTTCCGGCATTGCCACGGCAGAGCCAATATGCACATGCTTATTCTGCCTGATAAAATCGCCCATCCAACTGCTGTTCACGGCAGGATGTTGTCTCAAAGACAGGGCACACGCTTTTATTACCATATCATTAAAAGAAATCTTTACCGGGCTTACTTCGTTTATGGCTGCCCGTGAGGTAAGGGCATTGTCCATATTTATTTCCATCGTCAGGTAAAAATGCGGTGCCTGGTACATACTTTCCGCAAGCCTGCGGGCGATCGTTTTTCGCATTTGCGTATTCGGAATATCTTCATGGCTTTCCTGCCCGGTTTGTTCAAACGCCTGTACAGGCTTCGGTTTGGCAGGCTCTGCTTTTTTACCATCTTCTTTTACCGGTGCAGCTGCTGCTGCAGGCACATATCCATCTACATCTTTTTTTACAATCCTGCCGCCATCGCCCGTGCCTTTTACTTTGGCTATGTCAATTCCTTTATCTGCGGCCAATTTTTTTGCAAGCGGCGAAGCCTTCAGTCTTCCGCCGTCTGCGGCTGCCTGCTCTTCTTCATGCGAACCCACTCCATTTGAGGCAGCCTTTGATTCAGCAGGTTTATCCGCCTGAGATTCTGCAGGCTTTTCTTCTTTATTGTTTTCAGGAGATGACTCAACATTTCCTCCATTCTTTTCGGCTTCTACAAAAGCACTAACGTCAGTACCTTCTTTTCCCACAATTGCTATTACCCCATTTACTTTAGCTGCCTGCCCTGCTTCTACGCCGATATACAACAGCGTTCCTTCTTCATAACCTACCACATCCATTGTTGCTTTATCTGTCTCTACTTCAGCAAGCACATCATCACCTTTTACCTTATCACCAACTTTTTTATTCCACTGTACAATTTTTCCTTCTGTCATAGTATCACTTAGCAATGGCATCCGTATCACTTTCGCATCTTTTGGCAATGCTGCTGATGGCCGATTTTCTGTTTTTTTTACCTCTTCTGTTGCCTTTGATTTTTGCTCATCTTCATTTTTTTGAGGAGCATCTTCCTTTTTACCAGTGTCCTCTTTTTTATCCGGCGCTTGGTTCTGCCCTTCTTCCAAAATTGATTTGTAATCCTCACCTTCTTTTCCCACTATGGCAATGATGTCATTAACTTTTGCCGCCTCGCCTTCCTTTAGTCCGATGTATAAAAGCGTTCCTTCCTCGTAGCCAACTACATCCATAGTCGCCTTATCAGTTTCCACTTCAGCAATCGTATCATCACTTTTTATTTTATCGCCTACCTTTTTATTCCATTGAATTATCTTGCCCTCCGTCATTGTATCGCTCAAAAGAGGCATCCGTATTGCGTTCGCCATAATTTATTTCAGTTTCTTTTTATAAAAATTGAGAGGTGAAATTAATGCAAAATCGGCAAAAGCAATTCGGCTGGATTATAATACAACAACTTTTAAAACAATAACAGTTATTTCAGCAAATGACCGATTATTTCTTTCAACATTACATCGCCTGACCTAGATGAGCCTGATCGTATTTAGTAATCAAGCTGTAGGCCTAATCTATCTTTCAACTGTTTTACAAGTGGGTATTCCTCAATGATTTTCAAGTATTGGTCTTTAGTAGATAAGTGCTCATCCGCCACCACAATCTTATCTTTATTTTCTACTATAACGACTCTGTAGGTAAGAAAGCGGTTGTTAAAGTATGCCTGCAAGTGTTCGATCAGGGCCGCCCTTTCTGTTTCTACGAATTTCTGTTGAATATTATTTTCAGTTATTATTTCTACGCAATTATTGTCAATGATGCTAAGCTTCGCAGATTTAAAATTTGAAACACCAGAGTGGTTATTATTTTTTCGCAATTCCTCAATATACAGACCCCAGGCAACATATAATTCTTCTTCATTCAAATCTTTAACTGCATTCCCATTCAATTTATTTTCAAGCGCTACCTGCTCTCTTATTTTTTCCAGGGCACTTAGTTTTTTTCCTTTTAATAGAGGTTTTTTATTAATTACCATGGTATGGTCTGCCGCCGCCTTCGGTATAAAAGGAGCGGCTACCTGCTCAATTATAAGTTTTGCATCACTTTCACTATCATCCTTTTCTGTTTCCTTTTTCTTTAAAGTATCATTTGCTTTTTCTTTATTTTTTATAGCTGGCTGTTGGCGTGGCTTTTCACCTTTTGGTGAATGCATAATCGGCGAAAGAGCCCGAAAAGCCACCGGCTTTACACTTTCGAGTTGTTTTTTTGAAGACAATTTTTCTCCATCATACACTAACTCCATAGCTTGCGACAGGTAGCATAATTTTATAACGGCAAGCTCTACATGAAGACGCTTATTCCGTGCCTGCCTGTAATTAATTTCCGCTTCGTTTAGCACATTTAAAGCAGCTAGCAGCAAGGCTCCGTCTACCTTTAGCGCTACCTCAAGATATCGCTGTTTAAACCCTTCCGACACTTCAAGTAACACAGCTACTTTTGCATCTTTACTTACCAGCAGGTTGCGTATAAATTCTGCAAATCCATTTAAGACAAGGTCGCCTTCAAATCCCTTCCTGTTTATTTCATCATATAAGAGCAGCGCATCACTGATGCTCTGCGCCTGCATAGATTCCATTAAGCGGAAATAGTAATCTTCATCAAGAATATTTAAATGCTCGAGTGTGTTGGCATAGGTAAGCTCACCATTAGTGAAACTTACTATTTTATCTAAAATGCTTAAGGCATCGCGAAGGCATCCTTCACTCTTTTGAGCGATGGTGTGTAAGGCTGCTTTGTCTGCCGTTATATTTTCCTTCTCACATATTTCCTGCAGATGCTCCACCGTATCCTGGTTAGTAATTCTTTTAAAATCAAAAATCTGGCAACGTGAAAGAATAGTTGGGATAATCTTATGCTTTTCAGTGGTAGCTAAAATAAAAATTGCGAACGGCGGCGGCTCTTCCAATGTCTTAAGAAAAGCATTGAAGGCGGCGGAACTTAGCATGTGAACCTCATCCACTATGTATACTTTGTATTTTCCCGCCTGTGGCGCAAACCTTACCTGCTCCACCAAAGTACGAATATCATCAACTGAATTGTTACTGGCAGCATCAAGTTCGTGAATGTTAAGCGAGGTGCCATTGTCAAATGAAACACAGGAGTTACAAACATTGCAGGCCTCGCCATCGGGCGATCTGTTTTCACAATTAATTGTTTTGGCAAGAATCCGGGCACACGTTGTTTTACCTACGCCTCTTGGTCCGCAAAATAAAAAGGCATGCGCAAGCTGATTATTTTTTATCGCATTTTTTAGCGTGGTTGTTATGTGAGATTGACCCACAACAGTACCGAAATTTTGTGGGCGGTATTTTCTTGCTGAAACGATAAATTTATCCATAGTAAAGAGAACAAATTTACGGCTTTAGAAGTGAAATTTTGAGGCCAGGAATAACTAAAATCAATTTAAGATAGGATGTCTTTTAAACTCTTTACTTCTGTCAAAAAGATAACGATACGTAGTAAGCAAACGGCTTTGGCTGGCTCCCAGGTTTCTTGAAACATTTAATATTTTGGGGTTGAAATCACCCTGCCATTGTAGCTCCAGCTCAGTATATTGCTTTTGCTTTTGTATCACTTCGGCGCCTTTTACTATCATATAATAATCAATGCCTTTGCCTTGATAAGCGGGAATAACGCCGAACACAATGCCGGTGAACTTGGTACAAACACCTTTCTTTTTTAGCCACAAATATTTAAGCTTCGCGAGTAATCCAAACTTACCATTGAGATGTTTGAATATCTGGTTAAGCTCCGGAAG
>JALYYM010000125.1 GCA_030946565.1 Bacteroidota bacterium
AACTTCGCAACACCCTGCATTCCCAAAGCATCAGTGAAAGTAAGTCCCTGGAAATGTAGTTGATCACGCAGCAGCCCGGTCACATTTTTTTTAGATAAAGAAGTCGCCGTATTGGCTGTGGCATCTATAGCAGGTATGTATAAATGTGCAATCATTACGCTGCCTACACCTGCAGCAAACATTTGTTCAAATGGATATAGCTCCAGTGAATCCAACTGCTCCATACTCTTATTAATCACCGGTAAGTCTTTATGCGAGTCCACTGACACATCGCCATGGCCGGGAAAATGTTTTGCACAAGCCAATACGCCTTCGTCCTGCATTCCCTTCATGTAGGCGACACCGTAGCGGGCAACTTTATATTTATCTTCTCCGAAAGAGCGATCATTAATTACAGGATTATCAGGATTATTATTGATATCAACCACGGGTGCAAAATTTACCTGTATGCCTTCCCGCTTGCATTGCTCACCCACTAATTTCCCATAAGCAGAAACAATCGAAGCATCCTGGACAGCGCCTAACATCATCTGGTGATTCAGCGGAATAACACTATCCAGCCGCATGCCCAATCCCCACTCTCCATCAATGCAAACCATCAATGGTGTCTTGGCAATGCTTTGAAAATAATTTATAAAATTTGCCTGCTTCACCGGGCTGCCCTGGAAGATAACAATACCACCAATATTATATTTTGTGATGGCATCAGCGATTAAAGAATCGTAGTAAACAGGACCGTCTCTTGTATAGCTGCTTTCCCGCAGTACCATTAACTGGGCGATTCTTTGGTCGTCATTTAAAGTATTAAATACACTATCGGTCCAACGTTGGGCAGCAGGGGTTGGTTGAATTTGTGCCAAAGAAATTAATCGGTTAGCGGTTAAAATAAAAATCGTCAATAAGAGTTTGTGCATCAAGAAGGAATTAATTGAATAATAATTTCACAAGGTAAACAATATGAATTTTTTGAGCTTCACATTTATGAAAGGCAAAGGACCTTTAAATAAATACAACCAATAATTTTTAAAACTTTGGACTTTAAAACTATATTAGTAAAACATTGCAATAGAAATTTTAAACTGCCTGGTAAATGGCTTGAAAAAAAGATTAAAAAAGATGCTGGCATAAAGTAAAAATCAAACGATGAAAAAAATAGAAATAATTGTAGAAAGAACCAGGTCGGGCTATTCAGCTTATGCTTCGAAATATCCTGTTTATACAGTTGGAAAATCTCCTGAAGAATTGAGGTCAAATATTGTAGACGCACTTAATCTTTATTTTGAAAAGGATGGTACGATTATAGACGAAAATAATTTAAAGATAACCCTTGACCTTCCTCAGTTTTTTGAGTTTTACAAAGTTATAAATGCTAAAGCGTTGTCAGAAAGAATTGGTATAAACCAAAGCCTTTTGGCGCAATATATTAAAGGAAATAAAAAGCCCTCCGCTATTCAAACCCAAAGAATTTTAAAGGGCGTTCAACAGGTAGGTAAAGAGCTTGCGGCTATACAGTTGATAATTTGAAAGAAATAAACTTTTGGAAAGTTTGTTTGGGAGTATATAAGTTTATGATGTACTTGCTAAACTTTCCAAAAGTTAAATGATACTTTGAAATTTTTTTAACTCTATAATATAAAATAGCTAACCTTTTGGAAAGTTTGTTTGGGAGTGTATAAGTTTATGATGTACTTGCTAAACTTTCCAAAAGTTAAATACTTATGTAAACTTTATGACATGTCAATCGCGGAAAAATATAGGCCCTCATACACCCTCTACTGCTGCCAAAGACAGGAATTTGAAAATGGAATTGTACCGTGCGAATGGAGTAAAATATTATTGCATTCTTGATGTTCAATTTAAAAAGATAGAAATTTATGAGCTTATTAATAACGAGTACCAACCTGCATCTGTAAATTCTGCAACTTTTGAATTTACTTTTGATGCCTGCAAATCGTTGTCAAGTTTCGAAGATCTTTGGGAATAATATCCTTTTGTTAATTTGTTTAAGCAACCAAAATTCAAATTAGTAACGAAACTTTTGGAAAGTTCATTTGGAAAGTCTAACCTTACGAGGTGCCTGCTAAACTTTCCAAAAGTTAAATACCCAAAATCCAACAAGGTTTTTGAAGACCACAACTGATTCCTCCTTCCCAGCCAATATTCATTAATTTTACCCCTATACAAAGAAGAAGAATAGTGCCCGATATTATTACATTATTACCCGAAAATATTGCTAACCAGATTGCAGCCGGTGAAGTGATACAACGCCCTGCCAGTGCAGTAAAAGAGCTCTTGGAAAATGCGGTAGATGCTGAAGCCACAGAGATACGGCTTTTTATAAATGATGCAGGCAAAGCATTGATACAGGTAATTGATAATGGCAAGGGAATGAGTGAAACCGACGCCAGGATGTCGTTTGAGCGGCATGCAACTTCAAAGATCAAAAACATTGATGATCTCTTTCATATAAAAACCATGGGCTTTCGCGGCGAGGCGTTAGCAAGTATAGCGGGTGTAGCACAGGTTGAATTAAAAACAAAAAAGACCGGCGAATCAGTAGGCACCTGTATTGAAATTGAAAACAGCGTTGTAATATCACAGGAGCCGGTGGCCACTAATGAAGGCACAAATATCTCCATGAAGAATTTGTTTTTTAATGTGCCGGCACGTCGTAATTTTTTAAAAAGTAATGCTTCTGAATTAAGGCATATTATAGATGAATTTATTCGTGTTGCCATGTCTTTCCCGGCAATATTTTTTTCTCTCACTTCTAATGGGCAGGAAGTATTTCATTTGGAAAAAGGTTCATTGAAACAAAGAATTATCCAGATACTCGGGAACAACTACAATGCAAAACTGGTAAGTGTAAAAGAGGAAACTGATTACCTGGATATTTATGGTTTTGTGGGTAAGCCCGAGACGGCAAAAAAGACAAGAGGCGACCAGTATTTTTTTGTAAACAATCGTTTTATAAAAAGCCCTTACCTCAATCATGAAGTGATGAATGCCTTTAGCGACATGATTGCAAAAGACAGTTTCCCCATGTACACTTTGTTTATAGATCTCGATCCTTCGAAGCTTGATATAAATGTGCATCCCACCAAGCAGGAAATTAAGTTTGAAGATGAGCAAATTATTTATGCATTTGTTCAGTCTGCCGTGAAGCATGCGCTTGCTCAATTTAGCATTACGCCAACACTGGAT
>JALYYM010000134.1 GCA_030946565.1 Bacteroidota bacterium
GGGATTACGGCCCCCCGAATTTTTTACCTTATCCCACAACCGGACCGGCAGCGCAGAGCAAAACTTTATTGTATAATTCCAGTGGTTATTATTTTGTTCAAACCAGTGCTACTACTTATGATATGGTTAGCGCCCTGGATGGCAAGACCTGGATTACCTGGGAATATTAATTTGATTCAAAAATTATTTCTATATAAAAGCTGCTCCAATAATTGAAGCAGCTTTAATTCTTACCAAAATTGCATCGGTAAATAGAGTTCGGTTATCTATTGTCCAGGTCTATTTCTTTGAAGTTGTGGCCGTGCTTCTGATGAAAGCCTCTATCTATAGTCTTTTATTTTCTTAATACCCTACTTTTGTTCTTATAGAAAAGCAGAAATAAAAGAGGGCAAAGACAGATGAACACTTCGTTAGAAAATTATTTACACAGCTTAAAAATATTGGAATTAATTATGAGTAAACCTTCCTTAAACAATAATCTTTATAAAAAAATTGCTGACCTTTTATCGGCGGCAAAACAAAATGTTGTGCGCACTGTAAACCAGACAATGGTTTACACCTATTATGAAATCGGGCGCATGATAGTGGAAGATGAGCAACAGGGAAAAGAGCGGGCCGAATATGGAAAGCAGGTTTTGAAAGAATTGTCTAAACGACTTAGTGCCGATTTTGGAAGAGGTTTTTCGGTTCAGAATCTCGAAAACATGCGTAAGTTTTTTGTGCTTTATTCGGCTGAACAGAAATCCCAATCACTGATTAGGATTTCTGAAAAGAATAATAGCGCATTGAGCTGGACACATTACTTAGTGCTTATTCGTATCGAAAATAAAGATGAACGAAGTTTTTATGAAATAGAATCGTTGAATAATAACTGGAGTGTGCGTGAACTTAAACGCCAGTTTGACGCTGCTCTTTACGAACGCCTCGCATTAAGCCGCGATAAAAAAGGCGTAAAACAATTGGCAGAAAAAGGACACCTGGTTGAAAAGCCCATTGACTTTTTGAAAGACCCTTATATTTTAGAATTTTTAAACTTACCCGAACAGCATCAATACTCAGAAAACGACCTGGAAACTGCCATTATTGATAAGTTAGAACATTTTCTTTTAGAGCTTGGTAAGGGTTTTACTTTCGCCGGCAGGCAGGTACGCTTTACCATTGACGAAAAACACTTTAAAGCCGACCTCGTTTTTTACAACCGCCTGCTCAAATGTTTTGTAGTGATTGATTTAAAAATTGGTGAACTCACTCACCAGGACATAGGACAGATGCAGATGTATGTTAACTACCACGACCGCAAAATAAAGCTGCCCGATGAAAACAAAACCATTGGCATTATACTCTGCAAAGACAAAAGCAAAACCCTGGTAGAATTTACGTTGCCCGAAAACAACAACAGCATTTTTGCCAGTCAATACAAAACCATTTTACCTGATAAGAAAACTTTTATTCAACTTGTAAATGAAACGATGGTATGAAGTTGATAAAAGAAAAATGGAAAAAGGTAAGCCTGGAAAAATCTTCAAACTGAAAAGCGGAAATTTTGAATCGGAAAATTTGTTAGTTATATACAACCCGTCTCAAACCATGTATAAAAAAGCCTTTTACTATTGGCGAAACTGCACTTTTTGAATAATTTTCAATCTGCTCTTTTAAAATTTTGCACTTCTTCCATTTCTCCATTTTCAATTCGTACGGTGACGTAGTTCAAATCCCCGCCCATATATACTACCCATATTTGCCGCTGGTTTTCCATTATATTAACCACCTGGATTATTTTATAATCATAGTATTGGCTTTTTACTATGCCCCTTATGTCTGCGGGTAATTGCTTCTCAGGTCCAAAATAGATAGTATAAATTATTTTGCCATTTTTACTAAATAAGGTCTTATACAATATTTTATTTTCGTAAAAAATTGCCAGGAAGGTACCATTACCCTGCTCCCATTTCACATCAATCACATCGTGATAATTCTTATTAAAATTCTTTAATATTTTCTTTGTCACATTTACGCTTTCTATTTTATCTGCCAGTTTGGAGCCGGATAAGAGAAGGCTTTTATTATCTGTATTAGAACTAAATTTAAAGGCAGATTCATTATTAGAACCGGCTTTTTGAGCGAAGGAAGCACGTACTATAAACATGGGAAATAGTATTAAACTGATGTGGAAAATGATTGTTTTCATGATTGTAACTTTTTAATTTGATTGATAACTCAAAAGTATAGCGCACCATTCCCGTATTTTTTTTAATTCGACAGTATGTATTTTTAAACCAACAGATAACATCATAAGCCAACTTTTCTCCATTAACTTCCGGTATGTGTCACTCGTCGATAATATTTGGCAATTACACTAATAAAAAATGCCCTGCAATAATATTACAAGGCATTTCTAAGTTCACCTGAATTGAAATCGCTTACTTTTTTACCGGCGATAAATCATTATATCACACTTATAATTTCTCTGCTTCGGAATCAATGAAGTTTTATTCCTCCAACCCGGTTACCAAGGTCTTTCCCAAGAGACAATCCCATATTAATAGAGGGCATATAGTGAATGCCGCCATAGAATCTTGAGAGCCCGGCCTCTTCACCGGCAGCAAATATTGTATTGAATGACCTGGATGCCCAGTTCCTGGTAGAATTTTGAAGAAGGATTTAGTGAATACTCTGGCGGGGCGGGCGGTTGTGTATTGGCCGCAAGGAACACCTGTTCCATTCACATTGGAGCTTGACTTTTATAAGCATCTCTGGAAGTTTCTTTTGGTAGGGGATTCTTACTACTTCATTATGAATCATCATAGCATATCATTTGATTTTATCAGTAAAGAGGTTGAAAGCGTAATGGGTTATTCGCAGGCTGAATTTGATATGGAGTCTATGAACAGAAACCTGCATCCGGATGATCAACCCTGGTTCCTGGCATTTGGCCATAAGATGATTGAATTCTTTTCGCAACTGCCGCCTGAGAAATTAATGAAGTATAAATTAAGATATGACATTCGCTATAGAAAGAAGAACGGTGAGCACGTTAGAATATTTTACCAGGGAGTGATAGTTGAACTTGATGAAGACAACAGGCTTTTAAGATCATTGGCTGTACATACTGACATAACTTACCTGAAACAAGAAGGGAGACCTGTGCTGTCTTTTATTGGAATGGATGGCGAACCTTCCTACATTGATGTTGGAACAAAAAATATTTTTGTAGAAACTAAAGATGAATTATCAATAAGAGAAAAGCAGGTGCTTAAGCTGTTGATAGAAGGCAAGCCGAGCAAGCAGATAAGCGCCATTTTAAACATCAGCAAGCAAACGGTTGACACGCATCGTAAAAATATGTTGCGTAAAAATAACCTTAGTAATACAAGTGAACTTATCGGGAAAGCCATCCGTTATGGATGGATATAAAAAAAGTAGGAGGTGGATTACGATACTCTAGGTACATAAATTGGAGATATTTTCAATTTTTTTTAAACCTTAAATTAAGGTCTTTAGAATTTCTGCTTGTTGGTGTAAGGCAAAAATTTTCTGCCCTGTTGCACAAAAATATATGGCAACATCATCCGTAACGAACAATACTATCAAAAAATTTAGGAATACATCATAAACAATCCAGCAAGAGGGAAGGATGATAAATTTTATGGGTAGAGGCAGAAAATATTGCAGGGGCAGAAAAATTTTTCTGCCCCTGTTGTATTCACACCAGGAAGTGTGCCCCTCTTATTGATTGTTATGCTTTTCAGCTTTGTTTAATTGTACTTGTTAGTGCAATTTTAATTATAACCTTCCCACGGAAGCATCCAGGTTACCTCCACACAAAATCACTAAGTGTTATATAATGTTTTTTTGAGGTATTGTCCATGTATATATTATACTTTGTAGGGTAATAAGTATGCTTAGCAAAGTACTGCGGTTGTGCATAAGGCGTTGAAGAGCTTTGCCCGCTTTGTAATATATCAAGTATCATAATGGGAGATACAAATGTAAACTTGCCATTATAAGAACCGAGGATCATGGCTTTGGTAACAGGATTATCATAAATTCCATCTGTCCAATGCACGCCTAATTGCGGACTAGGGGCATTCGCAAAATAAGAGGCAGGCATATAACCTGTTGGCGGATGATTATCAAACCCGGTTGGGTCTGCAGCATAAGTTGGGATAGCCAACTGTTCATCCAAGCCAGTCATAAAAAACCGGACATCGAAATGTGGAGCTATAAAAGTGCCGGGAAGCGGGTGACCGTGAGCAGCCCACGTTATATACAAATGGTCAAATGGAGTTGTTTCTTTAGCCTTATTATGCAAGGGTAAGGCTACACTAAAACTAACATCTGGTAGTCCGTACAGAACTTCATCTGTCATTTCCACACCAATTTGTATAGGTACACCGGTTTTACCAATAGTAATCCATGAACGTGCATGGCCCGATCCCATTTGTACTTCCGGGCCATTAAAGGTAGAAGCATTATTTTGGTGATCGTTAAAATTTTTAAAATCAAATTTTTGGCAACTGTTTAAAGCAATCGTTCCCGTTATAATTGCTAACAGACAATAAATTTTTTTCATTTTGTAAGTATTTTAAAAGTGAAGTATACCTCAAAAATATCAGGTGCTTTTTCTTATTTATGATAAATCGACAAGGGGGAATTTTTGAACACCATTTAACCGTATTAATGCGTGTTTATTAATTCATTGGCGACAAATGCCATTCGTCTCTGGAATGCTGTAATCTGTAGAATACATCGCGGAAAACTTTAAAATGACAAAAGCGAAGTATAATTTTAATGAGAATACTATTATGTGAGCAGCTACGAATCTATATTTTCTAATAAAAAATCTGTCCGTGTTTTTCATGCATATCTCGCTTTGGATAATATTCAGCATGCACTTTTTTATTCAAAGCTTGTTAGTGACTGGCATAAATGAAGCGCTTGCACTATGAATGGCGCTATAAAGTATCATAAACATTTCTTGGTATGATGCGGGGAAAACGATGGATGCATTTGATCATTAATATCAATGAAAATATTCTTGATTTTAATCTATACTTTTTCTGTTTACCTGAATCTTGCTTTAAAAAAGGTAACCATAAAAAAAAGAAATTCAACAAATATTCCAGGGCAAAACCATTCCTGAATCAAGTAATTATTATTAAATTATTAATCATGAAAACAATTATCATTACGGCAGCGCTATCTTTTCTGCTTATGCATGTGGCGAAATCTCAAGGCTGCATCGCGGTTCGCAACATCTCGGGTTTTGGGCA
>JALYYM010000145.1 GCA_030946565.1 Bacteroidota bacterium
TGGATTAATTTTTCATACACCGCTTGTTGACAGATATGTTTCTATCAACTTTAATCGCTAATTAACATGCGCACCTACACCTACCTCATGATGTTTGGTGGCTATTTTTCCAGATGTAGTGCAAGAACTAATGGAGGCACCAATGAACATAAGCATTGCAACGATAATTGAAAACTTTTTCATACTATTTATTTTTATTATTCAGCAATAAAAACCATGCCATTGTTGCTTTTCCTCTAATTAATCCTCCTTGGCAACGAGGATTAAATGCCGGACATGGTAAAAAGAACAAGGCATAAATTCATTAAATGACTAACCTAAACGAATAGCACTACCGGCTTTATTTTACATCTATATTTCTACCACCATGGCCAGTGTCTCACCGGCCAATAATTACCATCATAAATCTTCCAGATAATGGGTCATGATTCCGAACTCATCTGTTGGCCTTCATAAAAGCTGCAGATGAATACCGGTATGCAAATGAAAACAGCGTTGGTATTGGCATCACCCCTCCAAATGAGGCCTATGGACAATCCCCTCTCCTCCAAAGGAGTCCATTCGGACGAAGGAGAGGGGCCGTGAACTTAATGGCAGCAAGTGTTTCATTAAAATTGACAATTTTTAGCCGGACAATAATGATAATGAATAATTTTATTGCTGGAATATTCCTGTGCTGGCCCAACGGGGACACCGGCCACGGTAAATAAAAATCAACCAAACAATGAAAATTAATAGAACTATCCTTAAGAAGACAAGTATTATCGCCCTTGCTACTGTAACAATAATTTCTGCAGTTCTTAGAATGACTCATAGGCAAGGTGCTGACACATTTTTATTCATTGCACTTATAGGATTTATTTTTATGATCAGTATAAATCTCTTTAATAAATCGCCTAATCGTAAAGAGGTATTCCAAAAAAATAAATAACCGGCAACGTATATAATATGTCCTTTTACCTGCGAAGGATATAATAAATGCTAAATTACTTTCCAGCCGGTTTTTACAGCATAGTCTGACCTTTCATCAATAATTCTCCTGTTCTTTAAGGCATGCCGTACGGCAATAAAATTAACTCCGCCAACAGGGTTTTACTATTGTATTTTTATTCCTCAACAATTGCTCCTTATGCGTAAATGTTTTTTTATTTTTCTAATTGTACTTGCTTCATGTAAACCATCTGTACAAAAAAATGTATCCCCTGCAAATTCACAGATTGATATAACGGGTGTACAGAAAAAACTTTCCGACTCTGCATTATTTAATCTCGTTCAGCATCAAACGTTTCAATATTGTATGTATTATCTTTCTTTAATTTAAAGCAAAGAAATGTTGGCGAGACGCCAACATCAGCAGGGACTAACTTCTACGGAATGATTTACTATTGTATTTTTATAATCAAATGATTGCTTCTTATGCGTAAATATTTTTTCATCTTCCTGGTGGTAATTGCTTCATGCAGATCGACCACACAAACAAATTCAGCACCTGCAAATTCACGACGGGATACCACCACTATAAAAAATGACCTTTCCGACTCTGCATTATTTAATCTCGTTCAGCATCAAACTTTTCAATATTTCTGGGAGGGTGCTGAGCCAACAAGCGGCCTTGCACGAGAACGCTTTCATGCAGATGATGTTTATCCGCAAAATGATAAGAGCACTGTAACCAGCGGTGGCAGCGGCTTTGGCGTTATGGCGATTTTGGTGGGAATAGAAGAAGGTTTTATCACACGGGAAGAAGGCAGGATAAGGTTGGAAAAAGGGCTAAACTTTTTAGAGACCGCCGACCGTTTTCATGGTGCATTTCCGCATTGGTGGAATGGCGAAACGGGCAAGGTAAAACCTTTCGGTCCCAATGATAACGGCGGCGACCTTGTGGAAACTTCATATATGATGCAGGGTTTGCTTTGCGCCAGGCAATATTTCAACAACGGAAACGATGCAGAAAAATCAGTGGCACAGCGAATCGATACTTTATGGAGATCCGTTGAGTTTGATTGGTACCAGCATGAGCAAAATGTTATATACTGGCATTGGAGTCCGGACAAAGGGTGGAAAATGAATTTCCCGATTCATGGCTACAATGAAACATTGATTACTTATATATTAGGTGCTTCGTCTCCAACGCATCCTGTTTCTGCAGCAGCTTATCATGAAGGCTGGGCAGAGAATGGAAAAATAAAATTACTTCATGCAGAGTATAGTGATACTTTGCAGTTGCACTACCAGGGCAATAATCCTTATGGCGGCCCTTTGTTCTGGGCACACTATTCTTACCTGGGTTTAGACCCACATGGCCTCAAAGATCAATACGCTGATTACTGGAAAGAGAATACTAACCTGGCAAAGATTAATTACAAATGGTGTGTTGAAAATCCGAAAAAGTATAAAGGATATGGCCCGGATAATTGGGGCCTTACCGCAAGTTATTCAGTGAAAGGATATGCAGGGCATGCTCCCGGCCAAAAAAATGACCTCGGTGTTATTTCTCCTACGGCCGCTTTATCATCATTCCCTTATACGCCTGCTGAATCAATGGCTGCAATGAAGTATTGGTATGGTGACATGAAAGATAAACTCTGGGGGCCTTATGGTTTTTATGATGCCTTTAGCGAAACGGATAATTGGTATCCGCAAAGGTATCTCGCCATAGACCAGGGGCCGATTGTAGTGATGATGGAAAATTATCGCAACGGGTTATTATGGA
>JALYYM010000157.1 GCA_030946565.1 Bacteroidota bacterium
TGAGCCAATTCATTTTATGTAGTTGCTGACTGCAAAATAATTTGACCTAATGAAAAATAAATTGTGTCACTGATCGATATTAATTCATGAAATAAAAAAGTAAATTTGATTAAAAAATAATGGAAGCAACGACCATTCGGGAGCATTTACATGAATATGTAGAAAAAGGTGATGAAAAACTTTTGAGGTTAATGTATGCACTTGCAAAAGAATACGATGAAGATGATCTTTATGAATACGATTTTACTGAAGAGGAAATAGAAGATTTCGACGAAAGAAGTAAAAAAAGATCAAGTGGGGAAAGTAAAACTTATGGCTGGCAACAGGCTAAAGAAATCATAACGGGGAAAAGAAATATCAATGAAGTTTGATCTTATACTTCAATCAGAAGCTATTGCCGAATTACAGGAAGCATTTGAATGGTATGAAAAGCAGAAGCAAGGTCTTGGCTTTTTATTGCTGGAGGAGGTCGAGAATTGCTTCGAAAAACTATCGCTGAATCCTCAATATTATACTTACATTAATAAGAAATATCGCCGCATTAAAGTGAAAAAATTTCCGTATTTGATCGTTTATGAAATAGAAAAAAGCGCTGTTTTTATAAATAGCTTTTTTCATGAAAAAAGAAATCCTAAGTATTAATGCAAAAATGCTTGTCCGGCAGAAAACCATTTTCATTTTACCACATAAGTTTTTTTATCCTTACCTATACCCTTTAACGTTAATGACTTCCATTGTTTCGGCAAAGAAGTTTTCAATTGAACCAATCCCTGCGGCGTAATATCCAATCCGCCAAAACCAAACAATGCACTTTGTAAAAAGCCACCGGCGCCGGTTGCAAAGTAAGGATTGGTTCCGCCGGCAGTTTCTGCCAATACGCCGAATGGATTTTTTTTATTAGGTACATGCGCTTGCTGAAAAGCATCGAAAGCCTTTGCCGGTTCATTTAATCTTGCATATAAAATCGCAAAGATAGCATGTGTCATTGCCGGCGAACCTTCGCCAACCCTGCCTTCATAATATTCCAAATCCTTTTTTATTTGCGAAGCATCCGTAATTTCTTTTAACGGATAAGATAAAAGATTTACATCAGCCTGTTTTATTTTTTCACCATTGTATGCCGCATATTCTGACGTAACTCCATTACTCAATTTTAATATCGGAATATTTTTTTCAACAACTGTCCAATCACTATCGGCCTGCTCATGCAAAATATTCGCAGCCATAATAGCATATTGCAAATTTGCCTTTGCAGCAGCATTGGTGAAGGCATTATTGTCAACGTTCTCTGCCCATTCATCAGCAGCTACTACATTTTTAATATCGTAGTGGCCAGGGCCATTTCTTTCAACACGGCTTGCCCAAAAATCTGCGCACGCTTTTATTACGGGAAAGCCTTTTTCTCTTAGCCAACTTGTATCCTGTGTTACCGCAAAATAATTCCATGCCGCGATAGCAACATCAGCTGTAATGTGATGTTCAAAAGGGCCGCTTAATGCCCACACCGGTGTTTCTTCATTGCCACTTGCGGCACTTTCCCACGGATACATAGCGCCTTTATATCCATGTGCAAAAGCATTGTGCTTCGCTTCATCTAATCGCTGAAACCTGTACTCAACAAGGCTTCTTGCCATCTCAGGATGAAGAACAAGTATTGCCGGAAACATCCACAATTCAGTATCCCAGAATACATGGCCGTTATAGCCGAGACCGCTCAAACCCATTGGTGACGGGCTATACGAAGTGCCTGCTCTTACAAAAGAATAGAGATGATACATGGCAGAATGAACATCCTGCTGGCTTTGTTCATCACCATCAATCACAATATCACTCTTCCAGAGATCGTCCCATGCTGCATTATGAAATTGCAATAATCTTTGTGTGCCTTGCAGCTTTGCAAAAATTACATAGCGCTCTGCTTCGTTCAATGGGTCCTCATGCTGGGCGGTTGATATCAAGGCCCCGGCAATGGCAAAATGATAGATTGAACCCGCCTGTAAATTTTTCTTGAATTTAGAAAGATGCATATTGTTGTCCCACATTTCATGGATTTGGCGTGGCTCACTGCCGTGTGCTTCATCAAATAAAAAAGAAGTGGAAGCAGCAATGGTTAATTTCCCAGTAGGGCTTTTCGCGATAGAAGAAAGCAAACTGAGTGTTACATGCGGCCTGTCAATTTCATTATAATAATTCTGTACGTCTTTCAAAGCATCGGGCGCTTCCATTACACTCGCAGGAACGATCTCAATATTTTTTTTTGCAGTGATGGTTACATCCACCAAAACCG
>JALYYM010000245.1 GCA_030946565.1 Bacteroidota bacterium
ACCAAACCTTTCAGTTTCATATCTTAATTTTTAGAAGTTTGCAAAGATAAGGTTTTGAACTTGAAAATATCCATCATTTAAAGTCGTTTGGAGCATCCCAATTTTCGTAAGGTTGTCAACCTTTAACATGTTCGTTTCAATTTAAAATCCCAGTTTTTAAAGTTGACAACCTTTAAATCCCAAGACGTTCAGAGCCATTATGAAATTATTAAAGTCGATTTTTTCCCATGTTTTCTATTGCGAAAGAATATATAGAGCACAGCTTATTAATCCACGGTGATAAATTCCCGTAACATTATTTACAAAAATATTATCCATAAAAGCCTGATTGAAATTCGATTAAAACCCATGATCGCTAAAAGTGAAACTTAATTTGGTATGACTTATTTTTGCACCGCTTTTAAAAAAACGCTATGCAACTTTCTTCTATTTTATCACGTTTTAACGAACCCGAAACTTTAAAAATGGCGAAACTTGGCCGGGAGCTCAGAGCCAAAGGAATCGATATTGTTGACCTCAGCCTTGGTGAACCGGATTTTGATACACCGGAACATATAAAAGAAGCGGCTAAAAAAGCGATTGATGATAACTGGAGCCATTACACGCCCGTTCCGGGATACCTTGATCTGCGGGAAGCTATTTGCAGAAAACTTAAAAGAGATAACGGCCTGGACTACACGCCTCAGCAGATCGTAGTAAGCACCGGTGCAAAACAGAGCCTGGCGAATGTAGTTTTATGCACGGTGGATGATGGAGACGAAGTGGTGATACCTACTCCCTATTGGGTTACTTATTCTGAAATTGTGAGGCTGGCAAGAGGTAAAGTAATTTTTATTCATACTACTTCGGAAGCTGATTTTAAAATTTCACCTGAGCAACTGGAAGCAGCCATTACTCCAAAAACAAGATTGTTTATTTTCTCATCGCCCTGCAATCCTACCGGTGCCGTCTATACGAAAACAGAACTGGAAGCGCTTGCAAAAGTTTTTGAAAAACATCCGGATGTTTTTGTGATAAGCGATGAGATCTATGAATATATTAACTATGCGCATGATGACGGCGGCGGCCACCAAAGTATTGCGCAGTTTGATTTCATAAAGGATCGTGTAATAGTTTTAAACGGATTGAGCAAAGGCTTTGCCATGACGGGCTGGAGGCTGGGATATATTGCTGCTAATCTTGAAATAGTAAAAGCCTGCGAGAAAATTCAGGGGCAATTTACAAGCGGTACCAATTCTATTGCCCAGCGTGCAGCGATCACGGCACTGGACGCTCCTCTTACTGCCACCATTGAAATGGTGAAAAAGTTTAAAGCCCGCAAACAGCGTGTATTTGAGCTACTAAAAGAATTACCGGGAATAACCTGCACAGAACCGGATGGCGCATTTTATATTTTCCCTGAAGTAAAAAGTTATTTTGGTAAAAAAGCCGGTGATGACGTAATTAAAGACGCCAGTGACCTTTGCATGTATCTTTTAAATGATGCCCATGTATCAACCGTGACCGGGGATGCTTTTGGCGAGCCGGATTGCATACGGATTTCCTTTGCAAATAATATGGAAAATATTGAAGAAGGTTTTAAAAGAATTAAGAACGGGCTGGCGGCGCTTAAATAGATAATATTGTTAAGTCAACTTTGAAATGACGCATATCCCACAGAGATATGAAGATACTCCGTAAGAGACCTTTGGTAAAGCGATATTTTAATGCCTTTTTTTGCTTTGTGGCCTCGATAGATTTCGCGTAGGCGTCAAGTTAAGGGTGGATTTTAGTTATAGTAGCATAATGACATTATTGTAATTGGTTGATTGATCAATTAATTGCCACGAACTTAGGTCATGGATTCGAAGCCCTTACTTAAAGGGCTTTAGCCCAATAGTTTGTTCTGCTAAAGCCTGTTCATCTTTGAGCAGACTACAACTATTTTTATTTATTGACCTCTCTCATTCACCATTACCAACAATTTTTCATGCAATAAAATTACCTGGGGCAATACCATTTGCCGCTCATCGTTAACTATAACGTAGTCGCATAGCCGCATTTTTTCCTCTTCATCCATTTGCCTGCTCATTCTATCTTTTGCCTGCTGTACAGAAATATGATCGCGGTCTATAATTCTTTGTATGCGCATTTCCTCTGGTGCACGAACGCCAATAACAAGATCAAGCTGCTTATGGGAGCCGCTTTCAAAGATCAATGCGGCCTCTTTTATTGTATAGGGAGTTTTTTGATGCGCTGTCCACCCTTCAGCATCTTTTAGAGTAACAGGATGTACCAGGGAATTCAGCAGTTGAATTTTAGCGTCGTTATTGAATACCAGGCCGGCAATATATTCACGATTCAAATTTCCATTAATGTATGATTCTGCACCAAATGAATTAATAATTGAGGCCTTCAGCTCTTCATTTTCAATCATTAACTTTTTCGCTTTATCATCAGCATAATAAACAGGAATGCCTAGCACTTCAAAAATTTGCGCCACCGTACTTTTGCCCGCACCCATGCCTCCTGTCAGGCCTACTTTTAGCATAAAATAATTTTCAAAACTGCTGCCTTAACTATTGATTATAAGAATTGGAAAACCTTTTTGTCTGTTTAAAAAAATGATCTGATTATTTCGCCAAAATATGCCCCATCTTATCTCTTTTGGTTTTTAGATATTTTTCGTTGTGGGAATTTGACTTTATTTCGATGGGAACTGTTTCAACAATTTGAAGCCCGTAGCCAAGCAGGCCGGCTCTTTTCTTAGGATTATTACTTATCAGCCTGATCCTGGAGATGCCAAGCTCTCTTAAAATTTGCGCGCCCACCCCATAATCTCTTTCATCCATTGAAAACCCAAGTTCAAGATTGGCTTCTACAGTATCGCGGCCTTCCTCCTGGAGTTTGTATGCTTTTAGTTTGTTTAACAATCCTATTCCGCGTCCTTCCTGGTTCATATACAGAATTACTCCTTTGCCTTCAGCTTCCACCATTTTCATGGCGGCATGTAACTGGTCGCCGCAATCACATCGCAGTGACCCCAAAATATCACCCGTCATGCAACTGGAGTGAACTCTTACCAGCACAGCTTCATCTTCTTTCCATTCTCCTTTTTTTAAGGCCATGTGCTCCTCTCCTGAATTAAGTTGTTTAAAGGCTATTAATTCAAACGTTCCAAATTTTGTCGGCATTTTTACTCTTACATCTTCTTTAATAAGAGTTTCCATCTTAAGCCGGTAAGCAATAAGATCTTTGATAGAGACAATTTTTAAATTGTGTTTTGCAGCAATCATTCGTAATTGAGGCAGCCGGGCCATGGTACCGTCTTCATTCATGATTTCAACTAAAACGCCTGCCTCACCATGACCCGCAATTTTTGAAAGATCAACAGTTGCTTCCGTATGGCCGGTACGCCGTAAAACTCCACCCTCTTTGGCGCGTAATGGGAAGATATGCCCAGGCCTCGCCAAATGTTCAGGTTTTATATTTGGGTCAATTAGCGCCTGTACAGTTTTTGCACGATCATGTGCCGAAATTCCTGTAGTACATCCGTTGCCAAGCAAATCAACACTTACTGTAAAAGGCGTTGCATGGAGAGCGGTGTTCTTATTAACCATCAGCTCAAGTTCAAGTTCTTTACATCTTTTTTCCGAGATAGGCGCACATATAAGTCCACGCCCGTGTGTGCTCATAAAATTTATAATTTCCGGAGTTACATTTTTTGCTGAAGTAATAAAATCACCCTCATTTTCCCTATCCTCGTCATCTACCACTATTACCAGTTTACCTTTTTTAATTTCTTCAATGGCTTCTTCGATCGTATCTAACATATAAAATATTTATTTGCAAAGAT
>JALYYM010000255.1 GCA_030946565.1 Bacteroidota bacterium
TGAAGATTTGAGCCTCGAAGGTTTTTTTGATTATAAAAGAGAACCCATGTATGCAAAGGAGATTAGCTTCAATGAGATGGATGGATAGATAAAAAAAAAGAAAATTTTGAAGGTATGGTTTGATAAGGAATATATGTATGTTCAGATCAACACCGGGCATGTTACCGGGAATCCATTAAACTCGTTTGGGCGTTTACAAAATGCTGAACCTGCACAAAGATTGAAATATGAAACAGGCCCTTTCGGGCAAAGCCTTCATTGGGAAGAAATAGATGAAGACTTAAGCCTTGAAAGCCTTTTTGATTTTGATAGAAAATTAAATTACGCGAAAATCTAAGACAATAGCAATCATATTACAGAATAGAATTTATAAAAGTTTCAGTGAAAACTCTTTCAATTAAAACTGTTGCTTACAAAAGTTACGTCCACCGCGTGCTTCCTTATTTCTGCCCTTTTGCATAACTTCCGAATAATAACATTTTATCAATAGTTATCTTATTATTATTGGCGCTTGCTGCAAACTCTTCCACGGCTTTGCACAAATGTATTAGAATTGTATTTTCATAATATCTTATCTTTTATTCTAATTTTATCTTGAGAAGATGTATAAATCCAAAAAAAAATTAAAACAACATGCCTACCCTTCTTGCCATAGAATCTTCATGCGATGAAACTGCAGCAGCCGTTTGCAGGGATGGCAACATTTTGAGTAATATAATTTTCAGTCAAAAAATTCATGAACAATACGGTGGCGTTGTGCCGGAGCTAGCTTCCCGGGCGCATTTGCAGGCAATAGTACCCGTCGTAGATAAGGCGTTAAAAGAAGCAAATGTTCAGCAGAAAGAAATAGATGCTTTTGCTTTTACACAATCCCCGGGGCTGTTGGGTGCACTGCTGGTGGGAGCAGGTTTTGCAAAATCTTTGGCGCTGGCATTCAATAAACCATTAATTGGTGTTCATCACATGCAGGCACATGTGTTGGCTAATCTTATTCCTTCTGCTTCGCAAAAAACATTACCAACTTTTCCATTTCTATGCCTTACCGTGAGTGGCGGGCATACACAAATAATATTGTGCACTGATTATTTGCAAATGAAAGTGATCGGTCAAACACTTGACGATGCGGCTGGTGAAGCATTTGATAAGTCAGCAAAAATTTTAGGACTACCCTACCCCGGCGGCCCGTTGATAGATAAATATGCCCAGGGTGGCGATGCAAACAAATATTCATTTCCGGAGCCAAAAATTGTTGGGTTGAATTTTAGTTTCAGCGGATTAAAAACTGCAATTCTTTATTTTGTAAGAGATGAAAAAATAAAGAATGAAAACTTTGTGGAAGAAAATCTAAATGATATATGTGCATCTATTCAATCAAGAATTGTTTCTATTTTATTGAATAAATTAAAGAAAGCTACAGATGAATACGGCATTAAAGAAATCTGCATTGCCGGTGGCGTGAGCGCTAACAGCGGCTTGCGGCAGGCTTTTGAGGCGATGGGGAGAAAGGAAGGATGGAAAACGCATATCCCTGCTTTTGAATATTGCACTGATAATGCCGCCATGATTGCGATCACCGCTTACTATAAATTTTTGGCTGGAAAGTTTGAAAATTATTCTGTAGTTCCCTCTGCCAGGATGGATATTGAAACATGGTGACTATAAAATAATTACACTTCTCCCGACCTGGCTTTTACCTCAAAGTCCTTCATATTTTTTATTTCTCCCTGCGCATCAATTTTATTATCCGCGATTAATTTTTTCAACCGCCAAAGCAGGTAGGCGTCGCCGGTAGTTTGATTTGCCTTGTGTAAGAAATGTGAAATCACTTTATTTGCTTTCAGCCAATCGTGTGTAATAAATTTCACCAGCTCAGCATCATAATAATTATAATCATATTGCGCCAGCTTTTTTCCACTTTCGATTATTCTTACACCTCTGTTTTCATTACACAATTTTGTCCATTCGTCAGGATCAATTTCAAATTCAGCCGGGGTAATAGTTCTTGCCAATTTTTTTGCTTTCACAAATTCTCTTGGCTCAATTTCAAAAATGTTATTGGGATAAAATATATGTCCCTTTTCGTTTATGAACGGAAGATTGTGCAGGTATAAAATCATTATCCTTTCCTGGAATGCCGCGAGCTGGCTGATTAGCCAATAGTAGCCAGAGATATCATGTTTATTTTGCGCCAGCCATATCCAGGCAACCTCATCGGGATTACCTTTTAATTTTTCAATAAGCAGTGAAATAGTTTTTTGATCATCAACTTCGCCGCTATCAACTTTACCGGCATAATCCCCACCTTCCAAAACTTCTCTCCACCATTGTTTACGATTTTCAATGCCTTCTTCAGTATAAATATTTAGCAATGGGCCAACTGCATAATCATCTCTTATTTCTATGATCTGCCCATCTAAACTTTCGTCTAATTCAAAACTTTTTTTTAGAGCGGCAACATCTGCTTGTTGGAAAACAATATGAATCATTTTACTTCTTTGATTTAATTTTTAGAGTTAGTTAGAACAATCAAAACCTTAACACATCAGATAAAGGTGGCTTTCTCAAGTCGCGTCTTTGCGAGCCGCCAGAATGATGTAACAATTCTAATAAAACTAGCGGCGGCGTAGCAATCTCCTTGGGATAGTTAGCATTATTATTCCAAGGAGATTGCCACAAAGTTTTCTGAAACATCTTTCAATATACAAACTCTCTGCTCGAAAACTTTTCGCAAAGACGTCTCGGTTTGTATTTGACATTTGCGAGCCCGTTCTATTAAGTTCTTAGCAATACTCTACTTAATTCTATAATTTTATAACTCCTTTTACATTCCTGATACTTCAGCCAAATCCAATTCTACTTTAAGATTATCGATAATAAAATCCTGCCGGGCCGGGGAGTTTTTACCCATATAATATTCCAGTAATTGCTGAATGTGTACCTCTGGCAAAAGCATTACCGGTTGCAGCCTTATATCATCGCCGATAAATTTTCCAAACTCTTCCGGTGAAATTTCTCCAAGCCCTTTGAACCTGGTAATCTCTGGCTTATTCCCAAGCTTTGCTACCGCATTCTGCTTTTCGGTTTCATCATAACAATAAATAGTTTCATGCTTATTACGCACCCTGAACAAAGGCGTTTCAAGAATATAAACATGGCCATTTTTTACAAGGTCTGGAAAAAACTGCAGGAAGAAAGTCATGAGTAATAAACGAATATGCATTCCATCTACATCGGCATCGGTAGCAAATACAATATTATTATAGCGGAGATCCTCGTAGCCATCTTCTATGTTGAGCGCATGTTGCAGAAGATTAAATTCTTCATTTTCATAAACAACCTTTTTTGTGAGGCCAAAGCAATTCAACGGCTTGCCACGTAAGCTAAATACCGCCTGTGTTTCCACGTTGCGGGATTTAGTGATTGAACCGCTGGCGCTATCTCCTTCCGTAATAAAAATAGTAGTCTCCATGCGCTTCGCATTTATTTCATTCTTATTTTTTCCTTCTGCAGCGTCATTAAAATGAAAGCGGCAATCTCTGAGTTTTTTATTATGGAGATTCGCTTTTTTTGCCCGTTCGTTGGCGAGTTTTTTTATACCCGCAAGCTCTTTTCTTTCTCTTTCATTTTGCTCAATTCTTTTCTTTAATGCCTCTGCAGTTCCGGGATTTTTATGCAGAAAGTTATTGAGCTCCCTGCCCAGAAAATCGCTGATAAAGTTCTTAACGCCCGGGCCGTCTTCAAACATTATTTGCGAACCAAGCTTTGTTTTTGTCTGGCTTTCAAACACAGGCTCCTGCACCCGCACACTTATAGCTGCGCATATACTTCCCCGTATGTCCGCTGCATCATAATCTTTTTTAAAAAAATCCCGGATGGTTTTTATATATCCTTCTCTAAAACCGGCGAGATGCGTGCCGCCCTGCGTCGTGAACTGCCCGTTTACAAAGCTGTAATATTCTTCACCATATTGATTGTTGTGAGAAATGGCAACTTCTATATCCTCGCCTTTTAAATGGATGATCGGGTAGCGTAATTCGTCTTCATTGGTTTTTCGCTGCAGCAAATCGAGCAAACCATTCTTACTTACATATCGCTTACCATTATAATTGACAACAAGTCCTGCATTCAGAAAACAATAGTTCCAAAATTGGTTGTCAAGAAATTCCTGCAGATAATGATAATTTTTAAAAATAGTTTCATCGGGTATAAACGTTACGAGTGTGCCATTTTGCTCATCAGTTTTTTCTTCCTTGTATTCTTTTACCAAAAAACCTTTTTCAAACTCTGCAGTTTTTTGTTTTCTTTCGCGAAAGGCCGACACTTTAAAATAACTGCTTAAAGCATTGACAGCTTTTGTACCCACTCCGTTAAGGCCAACACTTTTTTGAAATGCCTTGCTATCATATTTGGCGCCGGTGTTTATTTTACTTACCACATCTACCACTTTGCCAAGAGGGATGCCGCGGCCAAAATCCCGAACGGTAACTTCTTTATTTTTTATTTCGATGTCCACATGCTTGCCGAAACCCATGGTGTGCTCATCAATGCAATTATCCATTACTTCTTTTAGCAAAACATAAATGCCATCATCCGGGCTGCTGCCATCGCCCAACTTTCCAATATACATTCCGGGACGCAGGCGTATGTGCTCTTTCCAGTCGAGGCTCTTTATTGAATCTTCATTATAATCGAATAAATTTTTATCAGCCATTCATTAATATTTGCGCAAAAGAAAAGATTTTATTTTAATTTTTCTTTGCAGGTTTCTGTTGAAAGTTTTGCAAGCAAACTTTTTGAAACTTCAATGTTATCGGAAAATCCTTGCAGAGTAAGCATTTCGCCAAATATAGCTAAAGCGAAAAAGAGCGGCTTTCGAATTTTATGAACCACGTGTTAATATCCTTGGCATGACAATTTTTTATCCACTCCTTGTTCATATTTTTTCTGATAAAATATTCCTTTCACATAAATCAACCTACCCTTACTAAATTTCAAATTGAAATTATTCAATAGCTTTATTTTAAATCTTTATAAAATGAAAGAAGTAAGCGCTTACATCGTAAAGAAAGATGAGTAACCATTCTATAAGTCCCTTTGGGACTATTTGTGGGTTGAAAACCAGGTTTAAAAAACACGAAACGTTCCTAAGGAACGTATGGTGCATTATGTATTTATGTTTCTACCCACCAAATGTGCCTAATGGCACAGTTAAAAACAACGAAACAAATAATGCGAAATTGCCATTGCGAGTGATTAATTTTTGCGTTTCGCAAAAAAGTTCTTTGAAAATGACACGTAAAAAAGCCCTTTGCGGGAGCAAATTTTTTTTAAAGAAGATATCATTTATAAAATATTAAATTATATGAAATCATCCCTTTTACAATTATTTATACCATGTGTCATTGGCAGGAGCCCGAACGAAGATTGGAATTAAAAAGATTCACCGGCGACGAAGCAATCTCCTTGA
>JALYYM010000274.1 GCA_030946565.1 Bacteroidota bacterium
GCGTTATATCTTCCAGGATTTTTCCCGGCAAAGAATTTCCCTTTGGATGAAAAAATTCAATGGTTGTGATGCCGTGCTCAGTGTGAGACTTTACATACCCTTCTTTAAATTCATGAATCATAAAAAAACTATTGTAACAATTTTCGATTGATAAAATTAATACTTCTTCCTAACCATTGTCAAGATTGTAGCCACACCGATTATTGGATCATCTGTTTCGTCTAATATTTCCACGTACCACCTTACAATTCCCTTTGGTCTATCCCAACCTTTTTTGTTGTCCGGGCTTTCTGCTTTGGGCTCCTGTTCTATTTTTTCTTTGCAGGTAAGCCTGATAAATATCTCATGCCCGGCATACACAGGTTTTGTAAACCGCAACTCATCAATACCATAGTTTAGCAATACAGGATTCTTTTCATAACTATCAACAAATAAGCCAGCCGCAGTGCTTAGGAGGAAATAACCATGCGCCACTTGCTCTTCGAACATGGTATTTTCAAAATCAGTTGTTTTGATATGAGCGTAAAAATGATCTCCACTTAAATCAGCGAACTTATCTATGTCTTCACTGGTGATTTTCCGCTTTGCTGTTATTAGTTGATCACCAATATTTAGCTCTTCAAAATATTTTTTAAATGGATGAACATCACTTATGTTGCCTTTAGCATTAGGTTGATAAACATTTGTAACAACAGTAAGCATCGTCGGTGAGCCTTGTACCGCAACACGTTGCATGTAATGTTTCACTCCGCGTAAGCCGCCCATTTCTTCACCCCCGCCAGCCCGGCCCGGCCCGCCGTGTATAAGTGATGGTAAAGGTGAACCATGACCGGTACTTTCCTTTGCACAATCTTTGTTAAGTATTAAAATTCTTCCATGATGCGTGCCGGCGCCAAGTACATACTCTCTGGCAAAGGTTTGATTAGCCGTTACGATAGAACTGCACAATGAACCTTTCCCTTTTTTTGCAAGGGCAATTGCTTCATCAATATTTTTATAAGGCATGATGGTACTCACAGGGCCGAAGGCTTCAACGTTATGAACCGCATCAGCTTTAAAGGGTTGCTCATTCAACAAAAGCAGCGGGCTCATAAAAGCGCCTTTTTTTTCATCAGCATCAATTAACTCCATGCTATCAAGGCTGCCATATATTATTTGAGAAGAAGCTAAAAGTTTTTGTACCTGCTGCATTACTTCTTCTTTTTGGGATATGCCTGCAAGAGAGCCCATCCTTACTTTTTCATTTTGCGGATTGCCAATAGTTGTTTGCGCTAAAGATCTACTCAATGCTTTCCATATATCTTCCGTCTTATTTTCGGGTACGAATATTCTTCTTATAGCAGTGCATTTTTGGCCGGCTTTGGATGTCATTTCCTTTCTTACTTCTTTAATAAAAATATCCCATTCGGGCATGTCAGGATTTACATCCTCACCAAGAACAATACAGTTTAGAGAATCTGCTTCAAGATTAAAGGGAACATTCTCATTCATCACAAAAGGATTTGCTTTCAATTTTAAACCGGTGGTTGCAGAGCCTGTAAATGTGATCACATCTTGTGAAGCAACATGATCAAGTATATCGCCGGCGCTTCCGCAGATTAGCTGCAAAGCGCCTTCCGGTAAAATTTTAGAAGCGATAATTTCTTTCACAACAGCTTCGGTAAGATAGGAGGTAATGGAAGCCGGTTTTACAACTGCGGGTACGCCTGCCAGTAAGTTGACCGCAATTTTTTCAAGCATACCCCAGACAGGAAAATTAAAAGCATTGATGTGAATGGCGACGCCTTCTTTCGGTAATAAAATATGTTGGGCTGCGAAAGTACCGCCTTTACTAAGGCCGATATTTTCTCCATCCAAAGCATAAATTTCATTAGGTAATTTTCTTCTTAGTGATGCATTGGAAAAAAGATTACCAATCCCGCCCTCAATATCCACCCAGCTATCAGTACGTGTGGCGCCGGTTTTATAACTGATAGTATAAAATTTTTCCTTTTTCTCAAGAAGATAAAGTGCCAATGCTTTAAGCATAAGGCCTCTTTGTTGAAATGTCATTTTTCTAAGTGCAGGATTTCCTTTCGTTCTTCCATACTCTAAAACGGAAGCAAAATCCAAACCCTTTGTAGTAGCGTAAGCAACAACATCACCGTTTACTGCATTGTACAATTCCTGTCCTTCGCCATCGCCTTCTATCCAATGGCCTGTTATGTAGTTGCCTAATTTCATTTAAAAAAAATTAAAAAAGTTATTTGAAATTATATTAATCCAAACGCGATAATTGTATTTGACAACCTATCAAGTGTTATCCCGCGAAATTTAGTTAATAAAATTTATTAAATTTGGATAATTAAATTAATGATTATGAGTATTGCCGAATTAAAATTAAAAGCGATTGAAAAGTTAGCCTCTCTTGAAAATGAAGAAACGGTAAAAAACATTCTTAGTCAATTAAACGAGAAAGAAAATCTCTCAGATTCCAGGCTCCATAATCTTTCGAAGCATTTCGATTCTATTAGCAGCCGTTATGATGATACGCTTCAAAAACTTGCTCAATGATCCTCATTGAAGATATTCTTGACATTCATAAGCAATCTATACAAAAATATGGCGGGTCACACGGAGTTAGAGATTTATCCTTGCTGGAATCTGCTATAGCAAGACCCTTCCAAACCTTTGGTGGAGAAGATTTGTACACGTCAATTTTTGAAAAGGCAGCAGCTTTAGGTGAAAGCCTTATTGCAAATCACCCCTTTATTGATGGTAACAAACGGACAGGAGCCGTGGCGATGATTGCTTTATTAGAGGATGAGGACTTAATTTTTTCCGCATCGCAAGCTGATCTATACAATTTTGTAATTTCTATTGCTACGGGTGAAATAAAGTTTGATCGAATTGTAGAATGGCTGAAGGCAAATACACAGGCCCTTTAATTTATACCAGCCCAAACTGCCGGAGATGATGCAGCGCATGCTTATGCAGCAATTGTATATTCATTCTGTAATCAAGGTTGCCAAAGAAGGCATTGCCGGTAACGAATTCAGGATTTTTATCAAATTCCTCAAAGAAATAATCGAGCTCTTTTTGCAACTTGTCAATAGCAGAAGTTATATCAGGCTGACGATGAGGAATTCCTTTTTCAGGAATTAGAGGGTTTGCTGTATTCTCTTTAAAGGGATTTTCACTCATTAAAAATTCCCTGGATTTTTGAAGCCTTTCGCCCTCGTTGAGGCTGGGTAAAATTAATTTGCCACTTGCGTTCTTTACTGCATCGGCAAAGTGCTCCACCATTTGCTGCGCATTCATTACGCCCCACTTTGCGGTTTCATTTCCCTGTAGTTTTTGCAACAAAGGAATAAAATCATTCTTTAGAAAAATTTCTTTTTCGGCCGTCATTGATTTCTTGTTTTGGTATCAGTTGAAGAATTTTTCTTCTTCATCCTTTGATCAATTTCTGTTATCAATGCTAAAAATATTTCTTCCACTGTTCCTTCTCCTTTCACCATTACCACCTTATTTGCTTTTTTGTAATACTCAGCAACAGGCGCTGTTTTCTTGTTATACTCAATGATGCGTGTGCGAATCACCACCTCGTTGTTATCATCCACACGTCCGCTGGTTTCGCCTCTTTTTACGAGGCGCTTTACCAACTCTTCCTCCGTAACATCAAGGGCAAGCATTACACTTATGGAAGTGTGTTTAAGTTCTAACAGCTTATCCAGGGCTTGTGCCTGCGTAGCAGTTCTTGGAAAGCCATCAAATAAGAATCCATTTGCCTGCGGATTTTCATCAAGGGCATAACTTATCATCCCTATTACAACTTCGTCTGGCACAAGCTGGCCTTTGTCCATAAATTTTTTTGCTTCGATACCTAATGGAGTTTTGCGTGCTATTTCACTTCTTAAAAGGTCTCCGGTTGAAAGATGTTTTAAATTATATTTAGCAATTAATTTTTCTGATTGCGTACCCTTGCCACTGCCGGGAGGCCCAAATAAAATAAGATTAAACATACTTTCTTGAAACAAATGTGAATGCCAAATATAATGGATGGATTTCGAAATTCCTTAAGCGGCGTGCTATTGACTATAAAAAGCGAAGCCGGTGAAATCAATAACCTGCAAGAGAGCAATACTATCTAACCGGGAAAAAATTCAACAGGGTGCATTTAATTTCTTCCCGTAAAGGCTTTCCTTAATAAGGCTACGATAAAAGTAAAGATTGCGGACCCTATCACCGCCCAAACTATCGGGAAAGGTTTGCCGTCAATACTAATTTCGAAAAAATGCGGCAAGCCCATTTTTCCTGCAACCCATAAACCAATATATGCTCCTATAAATCCAACAAAGATTGAGACAAGGCAACCCCCTAAATCATAGCCTGCAAGAGATTGTCCGATACCGCCGCATACCGCCGCAATTAGCAGCAGTATTAAAAAGCCAAATAATGTCATAGTTGAAAATTTATTGAAATATAAAATTAATTTTTCAAAAATTCAGGAATGGCAGCCACTTATTTAAATGACCGGATTGGGACAAATTTTTTTGAGTGATTGATTTAACCTCTGCATATTTTTTGCATAAAATTTATTTAAATTTTTTTCTCAAACTAGAGTATAAACTCATTTATTTTTTAAGTCTTTAGCGGCATCCTTATCCAGGAACCAATAAAGTTCGCCGTTTACGGGTTTTATGGTTTGGGCTGGCAAGACGTCCGGCTCAAAAGATCCTTCTATAATGCGCTGCAGTGTTGACGACTTGTTTTCACCGTTTGCCATAAAGGCAATGTGTGAGGCTTTGTTCACAATATCGGGAGTGAGAGTAATGCGATACATTTGCTGCTTTTCATTGTAAATAGATTCAACCCAGTTATCATGCTTATCAATTAATGCAGAGCCAGGAAAAACGGAAAGCGTGTGGCCATCTTCACCAATACCTAATAAAACCAGGTCAAAACTTTGTTGTGTATTATCAAAATATGTGTGCAATATTTTTTCATATTCTTTGGCTGAAAAAATGGGTTCGATATCTACACGCATTTTATGAATTTGAGCAGCCGGAATATCGACAGCGTCTAAAAGGTAGTCCATGGCCATTTTTGCATTGTTCCTTTCATCAGTAGATGGTACAGCTCTTTCGTCCCCCCAAAAAATATGCAGGCGCTCCCAGTTTATTTTATCAATATATTTTTCTGATGCTAATTTTTTAAACAACGATTTGGGGGTTTCGCCACCGGATAAAACCAACGTAAAAAATTCCTGCTTTTGCAAAGTTGCTTGCACAAGAGCACAGATCCATACAGCCATGCCTTCAGCCAGTTCGTCTGTTGAATTGTAAATTTCTACCTTCATTTTTTTTGTTTTCTTTTTGTTGGCAGTGTGGCCCAGTTATGACCGTCCCGTGCAATAAGCGCCTCGGCATCTTCCGGTCCCCAGGAGTCCGGTGAGTAATTGGGGAAATCCATCGGTTTGCGAGCTTGCCATACTTCCAGGATAGGCATTACTATTTTCCATGCGGCCTCTACCTGGTCGGCACGCATAAATAAAGTAGCATCACCTTCCATTACATCGTAAAGAAGTGTTTCATAAGCTTCTGGTTCTTCACCGTCATATTCATCTTTATAATTAAATATCATATCAACCGGGTTCAGGATCATCGCCTGCCCGGGTCGCTTTGCCTGAAAGCGAAGACAAATATCCATTTCCGGTGAAATACTTATTGAAAGCCTGTTTGGCCGCCATGTTTCGGCTGCTTCTTTAGGAAACGCAAATGCTGGCGCGGGCTTAAACTGAATAGTAAGCGATGTATTTTTTTCATGTAAATGTTTGCCGGTCCTTACATAAAAAGGAACACCTTGCCAGCGCCAATTGTCTATAAAAAATTTAACCGCTGCAAATGTTTCTGTATTGGATTCCGCATCTACATTTTTTTCCTGGCGGTAGCCAGGAACCTCTTTGCCCTGCATCCAGCCCTCACTATATTGGCCACGGGCAGCATATTCGTACACTTCTTCTTTGGTTATCTTTCGAAGTGCATGCAGCACATCTACCTTTTTATTCCTTATTTCGTTTGCATCAAATGATACGGGCGCTTCCATGCCCACCATACACAGCAATTGGAGAATGTGGTTTTGCACCATATCCCGCAAGGCTCCCGAGATTTCGTAATATCCACCACGGCCTTCCACGCCTACAGTTTCTGAAGCAGTTATCTGTACATGATCAATATAATTCCTGTTCCATATCGGCTCAAACAAGGCATTGGCGAAGCGCAACGCTAATATATTTTGAACAGTTTCTTTTCCGAGGTAATGATCAATTCTAAAAATTTGTTCCTCGTCAAAATATTCACTCAACATCAGGTTCATGGCCTTCGCACTTTCGAGGTCGTGGCCAAAAGGTTTTTCTACAACAATCCGCGTACATTTTGAGTCGTGACAAAATTCTAAAGTTCCAAGATTCTTGACAATATCGGGAACTAATTGTGGCGCCACAGCCATGTAAAAAAGTATATTGGGATGCGTGCTGAATTCTGCTTCTTTTTCTTTTACGATCTTGGCTATTTTCTTATACTCGTTAGCATCCTTCACGTCCATTGAAATATGACTGATGTGAGAGGCGAATTTTTTCCATTGCTCTGGTTTTCCTTTTCTGCGCGAAAAATTGTCTATTCCCTCTTTAAGATGTTTTTCATATTCCCCGTCTGTATATTCTGAACGGGCAATACCAACAATTCCAAATTGTTCCGGCATTGCATCATCAATGAAAAGATTGAATAAAGCAGGATTGAGTTTACGAAAATTGAGGTCTCCGCTTCCGCCAAAAATAAAAATAAGAGAAGGCGGTAATTTTTTATAGTCTGACATTTCTTTTAGTTTGTATCAATGGGCTTCGTGGAAACAGTCTCAGATTCTGTTTCCCATTCTGAGTGAAAAATTCCTTCACGGTCAATCCTTTGATAAGTATGTGCGCCAAAAAAATCTCTTTGTGCCTGCACCAGGTTGGTTGGCAAAAGCTTTCTGCTGTATGCATTAAAATAATTCAGGGACGACATAAGGCCTGCGGCCGGGTAGTTATTTAGCGCTGCTACTGAAACAACCTGTTGGATGCTGTTTAACTTTTGTGTTAATGTTGCTGCAATGTCTTTATCCAACAACATATTTTTCAGATCGGCATTTTCGTAGGCTTTTTTAAATTGATCTAACAGCCCGGACCGGATAATGCAGCCTCCGCGCCATACGCTCACTACTTCCGGCAGAGGTACCTTCATTTTCAATTCCTGCGAGGCGGTGGTAAGCAAAGCAAGGCCCTGGGCATAACTAATAACCGTCGCGAAATAAAGCGCATCATGTAATTGGGCTGTTAACTCGTCTTTATTAACCTCTATTTTTTGCGGGCTGGTTTTGTAAAGGCTGGACGCTTCATTTCGTTCGTCAATAAGTGAGGATAAATTACGCATCATGACGGCTGCATCAATTGTTGGAATGGGCATTGGCAAATCGAGGCCTTCCTGCGATGTCCACTTGCCTGTTCCTTTGGCGCCAGCCCGGTCAAGGATCATATCCACCAGGTAACTGCCGGTTTCCTTATCGTCCTTTCTATCGAAAATTTCGGCTGTTATTTCCAATAGGAAGGATTTCATTTCACCACTGTTCCAAGCATCAAATATTTTATGAAGCTCCGGGTTCGTGTAGCCTAAGCCGTTATGCAGTAAATCGTAGCATTCGCTGATCAACTCCATTATCGCGTACTCAATACCGTTATGAACCATTTTTACATAATGGCCGGCCGCTCCTTCCCCCAGGTAACCCACGCAAGGTTCGCCATCTACTTTTGCTGCCACGGCTTTCAACATTGGCTCCACTTGCTTGTAGGCCTCCACATCTCCTCCCGGCATAATGCTTGGGCCTTTGCGGGCCCCTTCTTCACCGCCGGAAATGCCGATACCCATAAAGTGAAAGCCTTTATCCTGCAATACTTGGATTCTCTTAAGGGTATCGGTGTAGTGGGAATTTCCACCATCAATTACGATATCACCTTCCTGCAATAGCGGCAGCAGATCATTTATCACACTATCTACCGGATTCCCGGCGGGAACGAGCATCATAATTTTTCGCGGACGCTTTAAAAGCTGTATCATCTCTTCAAGATTATTTACACCTTTTACCGTCATATCTTTTTTTGCGGAGGCTTCAAATAACTTTGTTTTATCAGGGTTTTTATCATAGCCAATTACGGCAAAACCATGATCGGCCATATTAAGCAGGAGATTGCTTCCCATTACCCCAAGGCCTACCATTCCGAAATCATATTTATTTTCTGGCATATTTATTTTTAAGGTTGTAAAATTAGGGAAATTGATTTTGAGTAAACGTTGAATATAATTTTCTTCATTTAAACTTAAATAATAATCATGCCAGCACTTGTAAATGAATTTAACGATTATGGTTAAAAGATAAATTAGATTATTTAGTAAAGCTAATCTGGCGATGAATTGTGAAGAGTACAGGAAAATGAGCCTGGAATTTGCGTAACTATTAGTAATTCATTATCGCCATTCAATCTTGTATTTCTTAACTTTGGTTCATAATTAATTTTAAATGAATGAGACTATTAAGCCTGAAGCAATAGGGCTATCTTCAAAAGATTTCGCAACTGACCAGGAAGTTCGCTGGTGTCCGGGATGTGGCGATTATTCTATATTGGCGCAGGTGCAAAAAGTAATGCCGACGTTGGGGATTCCCAGGGAAAATATTGTAATTATATCTGGTATCGGTTGCAGTAGCCGGTTTCCTTATTACATGAATACGTATGGTATGCACAGCATTCATGGCAGGGCGACTGCAATTGCAAGTGGCTTAAAGGCAAGCCGGCCTGAGCTGAGTATCTGGATCGTTACGGGTGATGGTGATTGCCTCAGCATTGGCGGTAATCACACTATCCATTTGCTGAGAAGAAATTTTGATGTAAATATTCTTTTGTTTAATAATGAAATTTACGGGCTGACTAAAGGACAATATTCTCCTACAAGTGAACAAAGAAAAGTAACCAAGAGCACTCCCATGGGAAGCATTGATCATCCCTTTAATCCTGCTGCGCTGGCCTTAGGCGCAGATGCTTCGTTTGTTGCGAGGAGCATGGACAGGGACCCTAAACATCTACAGGCAATGATCTTGAGAGCACAGGGACACAGAGGTAGTTCATTTCTTGAGATATATCAAAATTGCAATATTTTCAACGACGGCGCATTTGAAGTTTTTACTGAGAAAAAATCAAAACCGGAGGAGGCATTGTTTTTAGAACATGGCCAACCCCTTGTGTTCGGCACAACTCGTAATAAAGGATTGAAGCTGGACGGCTATATTCCGGTGGTGGTAGAATTAAATGGAGACACGAGCGAAAACGATTTGTGGATACATGATGAAAATGATTTTTACAAAGCTCAAATTCTTACACGGTTGTTCGATGATCCTAAGAAGGAGAATCACATGCCACGGCCTTTTGGTGTATTCTTTCGCCAGGAAAGAGCTTGCTACGAAGATGTAATGGCTATGCAAATAGAAGAAGCCCTTACTTCTAAAGGTAAAGGCGATCTGGATAAATTATTAAAAGGCAGGGAAACCTGGACTATTGTGTAAAAATATTATCCCATTAATTTTTATTATTTAGAAAAATAAATGGTTTTAGGTCTTGCTGACGCAGCGTTTCCCTGATTACTTTTTCATCAGAAAAAATTTTGTATTTGTTGAGATTGATTACCTCGTGGGCGATAATTAAATTATCAATCTTTTCAACACTGTACAAAAGCTCGTGAAGTAGTTCTACTTCGTGCTCAATGGCTTTGGGGTTCATCAATTCTTCTTTGAACAACACCAAAAGATCCCGGTTAAATTTGTTCATACTATTGGATATAGGTTTTATGGCTAATATCCCACCATGCCTTTTTTATTTGGGCATCCGCAATTACTTTTTTTTGAGGCATTACAGCTAATCGTAAAAACAGACACAATAATCAAGATGATGAGAAGGATTTTGTTTATGCGTTTCATAAAATAGATTCCTAAATTAAACTATTTTCATAAACTATTATTGCAATATTTTGATAAAAGAAATAAAATTTAACAGTGACCCAGGAAAGACCCATATACTTGTTGCCCCTTTGGATTGGGGCTTAGGCCACGCAACCCGTTGCATTCCAATAATAAAAGAATTTATTAAACTTGATTGTGAAGTAATATTAGCTGCAGATGGAGCTGTTTTATCCCTCTTAAAAAAAGAATTTCCGGCCGCAAAAATTTTACCTCTGA
>JALYYM010000364.1 GCA_030946565.1 Bacteroidota bacterium
CACTTTATAGCAGGATAGTTTTTGGTTGGCTGGTTTAGCGACGGCTGCCGCACTTTGGTCAGCTTACCTTCGATGATTATTTTTCATAGACTACATCCCATCTGGGAAGTATGTCTGCATCTTGCATATCTAAAAGACCTTACTCGTAGCCTTGTCGCAGATATAAAAACTGCATGCGTGATATTCAATTAAGAATGATAATGTATTTGCGGCCTCTTTTACTTAGGGCTTATTCCATTGGCTTTTCCATCGCCATTTCTAACTTCATAAACACTGTCCACCACATACTTTTCCATACCACGCCACGGTAATGTGCCGAAATATTGCTTGTAATGAACTTCTACTTCTCTTCCGGCATTATTCAATAAAGTTTGTGCCACCCTTTCGTTGGTTACGCTGAAATTAAATTCATTGCTTTGCACATTAGCCTTAAAACCGCTTTGTATAATTTTCCCTTCATACGTTTTAAAAACATAACCCTTCCTCATAAAAGTGTTCAGCGTACCTGCTTTTGTACCACTACCAAATTCCCAATAAAAATGGTAATAGAAGAATATTCCAAACGCTACAACAAATATAATAACGGCGTACCTAAAAATTTTTCTTCCGGTCATAGCTTTTAATTTTAAAAAAAGTTAACTAAAAAGGAATGATGATTTATACAGCTCATGCAACAAAAACAGTTGTTGTCCCGAACGTTAATAATTTCAATACCCCTTTATTTCTCCCTCACCAGTAATGGTTCCAGATGCGCATTCTGAATGGCGCTCGTGTTATGCTTATGCTTAAAAAGTATCACAAATAAAACTGCAACGATTAAGGCATACAATGCAAACGTTATCCAGATGCCATGCCAGTCCTTACTATCATCAGCATAGGTAAAATACTTTTGTATTACGACGCCACTTAATGTACTGCCCAATACAGCGCCAACACCATTGGTCATCATCATGAACAGGCCCTGGGCACTGGCTCTTATGGCAGGATCGCTTTGCGTTTCAACGAAGAGGGAACCGGATATATTGAAAAAGTCAAAAGCCATACCATACACAATGCAGGATAATATGATCATCCACAAGCCGTCACCAGGGTTTCCATAGGCAAATAAGCCAAAGCGAAAAACCCACGCCATCATACTGATAAACATTACTTGTTTTATTCCAAACCTCCTTAAGAAAAAAGGGATGGCAAGTATAAAAAGGGTTTCTGAAATTTGAGAGATGGACATGATGATCGCGGGGTATTTTACCGCAACAAGGTTTTTATATTTATCAACATTTGCAAAGTCGTGTAAGAAAGTATCGCCGTACGCATTTGTCAATTGAAGGGCAGCGCCAAGTAACATAGCAAAAATAAAGAAGACAGCCATCTTACGATTTTTGAACAACGCAAAAGAATTTAAACCAAGCGCATCTACCAGTGATTTACTTTTTGTAACAATTAGCTGTGGAGGGCATTTTGGCAGGGTGAATGAATATAAACCCAATACTAACGCTGCTGCTGAAGCCACGTAAAACTGGTCAGCCGATGTTTCTATATGAAGCAGGCTCACGACCCATAAAGCAACAATAAAACCCACCGTACCCCATACTCTTATGGGCGGATAATCTTTCACCACATCTTTACCACTTCTTTTTAAAGCAGCATAAGCTACTGCAATTGCTAAAGAAATGCTGGGCATATAGAATATCATGTTCAGCAGCAATACCCAAAACATGGTTGCAGGATCTTTTACCATAGGTAATGAAAACAGGACAGCAGCTCCAGCTAAATGGCAAATCCCCAAAAGCTTCTCAGCATTGATCCATTTATCGGCAATAATTCCCATTAATGCAGGCATAAAAAGAGCGGCTATTCCCATGGTTGAGAATAGAGCGCCGAAGGATGACCCGGTCCAGATGCTTGCATGAGTGGCAGGATCAATGACCGGGTAAAGCTTTGGTAATGTTTGAAACCAATAAGCGCCAATGGTTATTAACCACGATCCCCAAACAAAAAACTCGAGGAAATTCATAACAATAAGGCGAAGCCTGATATTCATTGAGCTTTTTTTAATGGAGAATTTTTAAGTCACATTTTTTAAGGCGAAAAATTATCTGTAATATTTTTTGAAAGATAACAGATTTCTCAAATCCGCACACAGGTAAATTTTAATAACTATCTAAATTTTCACTGACATTTAAATCATTGCATCGTGTAGAATAGTGGCCCGGACATTAGCGTATTTATCTTTGCCACGCCACAACAATATGGTTCTACACCCGTTTTAGTAAGCAAAAAAAATCATATTTTAGCAGATTAAACTAATTCGCTCATCTCAGTGAAAACTACGTTGCAAACCAAAAATCATTTTCCTTGAAAAAATTCCCCCTACTGCCCTTTCAAGGCATTATTTTATTTATCTTTTCTGTTATCACATCTGAAGTATATGCTCAAAAGGCTAATGTTGAAAAGTTCAATTTTACTGAGCTGGCCAATCTTACGAAGTCTCAGCCTGACTTGAGAAACCGTGAAGAAGAAATAGACGGGGGATGGCGGGCACTGCACGATATGCCAATACCCGTCCGGGCTAAAATTTTAAAGCAGTCTACCGCGATCACCCCTTTCACTCCCAATTCTATAGAATCCATATCTCCTCCGCCCTTGCAGGATTTTCTGGGGTATATTGATCCAATGCAATCTATTCCGCCGGACACGCACGGAGCTGTGGGTATAAACAATGTAGTTACGGCAACGAACGATTTTATAATTGTACATGCTAAAAACGGCGGGGCTGTATTAAGCCAAATGACATTTGCCACCTTTTTTAATAATACGGGAGTATCCGATCCATACATGCAGTACGATCCATACCTGGACAGGTACTGGATCAGCGGTATCTCCACTGAAAATACTAACAAAGTTTATATAGCTGTTTCGCAAACAGGTGATCCTACGCAGGGATGGTACAGGCAAAGTTTCACCCCCGTTTCCGTTGACGGAGCGCTTCTCCTGGATCATCCATATCTTGGCTTTGATAACAGGTTATTAGTTGTTTCCGGTAGAAAATTTCCCGGAGCTTCTTCTTTTACGGGCACCGTATTGTTTTGCTTTGATAAAGTGAGCCTGGCCGCAGGCACGCCTATTGACTTTGGAACAAATGCACAAACAATTGAGAAGACTCCCACAGACGGCGATGCGCCATGCCCGGTAACAGTTTATGGCCTTTCATCTGTACCTGCATCTACCTTTTATATTTTGCAAAACTGGAATGGTGGCGCTTCGGCTATCCGCCTTTCAACTGTCACCGGTAATATTCCCACTCTTACCTGGAATACCTCTTCTGCAGTTTTTCCTGTGGGCGGTACGCCATGGGCAGATGGAAATCTTGGGAACCTTGCAGGCCAGATAAGTGAAACAAGAAAAATAGCAGTGAACGATGCAAGGATAAGTTCGGCTGTGATGATAAATGGACAGATATGGTGTGCACATCATATTGGATTACCTGCTGATAATTATACGCATACTGCGGTGCAGTGGTGGGAACTATCCACTAATGGTACCATATTACAGAGAGGCCGTATTGATGATTCCGCGGGGCTTACCTCCCGGTACTACCCAGCTATCGCTGTTAATGCTGCTGAAGATGTGCTTATTGGTTATACCATTTCTTCACCGGCCACACGAATAAATGCTGCCTACAGTACACGTTCAGCGTCTACATTGGCTAATACAACAAATGATGAGTATATATACAAAGGAGGCATCAGCACCTACTGGAAAGATTTCGGAAGCGGGCGTGCCCGTTGGGGAGATTATAGCCATTCGGTGTTAGACCCTGTAACCGGCGATCTTTGGACGATACAACAATACGCGGAGCTAAGGGCAGGCGTCTCCGACAATCAATCAAGATATGGAGTATGGTGGGCGGAGGTTTCGTTTACAAAATTTAATAATGATATCGCTTTATCCGCTATTATTGATCCGAATAACGCAGCGCCTTACTGTGATTTGCCCGTCACACCCCGCGTTACAATAATTAATGTGGGCCTCGATACACTAAAGTCAATAAGCATAGGGCTTATTTTAGATGGCGTTTATGTTGGCAGTAAAGCGTTTACTAATTTATCGCTGCCGCATTTTGATTACCAGAACCTGTCTGTCAACTTACCATTAAGCCCCGCTGCAGGCAATCACTTGCTGAAGGTTTATACCTTCAATCCTAATGGAATTACTGATGAAAGAAAATCGAACGATACCGCAACGATTTCTTTTGTCGTACTTCAAACATTAACCCTGCCTAACGTAGAAGGTTTTGAATCAACAACCTTCCCTCCTCCGGGCGGCTGGAGCCTGAGTAATCCTGATGCTGGTATTACCTGGGCACGCACGACACAGGCAAGCAAAAGCGGCGTAGCTTCTATGACATTGAATGCATTGAATTATACAACCAAGGGCCAGGAAGACATTTTAAAATCTCCAAAGATTGATCTCACCGGAGTAGATTCTATCAAAATAAATTTCGATGTAGCGTATTCACAATATTCAGCTAACCTAAGAGATTCATTGCAAATTGTGTACTCTACTGACTGTGGTGTTACATGGAAGCAAACCGGTTACAGGAAAGGCGGCGCAAGCCTCTCTACCAGTGGCGCGTTTATTACGGCTTCATTTGTACCCACGGCAAACCAATGGCGCAATGAAAGTGTGAGTATACCTACATGCGGGCTCACGGCATCTTCTATGGTATTAGGCATAAAGTCCGTCAACTACCATGGCAATAATATTTACGTGGATAATTTTGCAGTGTCAAAAGTGGATGTAAAACAATTCAATGCTTCGGTAATCTCAATTAATAAACCTTTCATCACCTTGTGTGGAAACGATCTTACGCCGGAAGTTACCATTGCAAATAACGGGCTGGATACATTAAAAACCCTGAAGCTAAACTATCAAATAGATAATGGCCCTATTGGCACTTTCAATTTCGCAGGCACTGTTGCCAGGTGCTCAACACAGGGGGTTACACTTACACCAATTTCTTCCATACCCGGTGCACACGTACTTACTATTTTTAGTACGGAGCCTAATGGCAGTGCCGATCAATATAGTTTCAATGACACTGCCAGGAAATCGTTTATCATTTCACCGGTGTTAGATGCGCCAATTGCAGAAGGTTTCGAAACACCTGCTTTTCCGCCGGCAAACTGGAATGTTATTAATGCCGACGGACTATTGACATGGGAAAGAACTACGGCTGCTGCCAGAACGGGCATCGGCGCAATGGTAATCCGGAACTTTGATTATCCTGTAGAAAATACTACCGATAAGTTTGTATCGCCCGTGGTGAAGTTTGATGCTAAAGTAGATTCCTTCTTCCTTTCCTTTGATTATGCTTATGCCCCCGGGGTGAAGTTTCCCGGCAGTTCCGGCCTCCCGATGGATACGCTTGAAGTACAAATAACACAAGATTGCGGCCAAACCTTCACTACTATCTGGAAAAAATGGGGTGCCGATTTGGAGACTATTGCTCCGGCTGCTTCCAATGGCAGCAGTTTTACGCCAACCAGCAGTGCGCAAAGGAAAAATGTAAACGTTTATCTAACCCCGATAATCGGCACCACTGACTTCCAGGCGTATTTTGTTGCCAAAGGCAATAAGCAGAACAACCTCTATTTGGACAACATAAATATTTATACAAAAACTTTACCTCAGCTCCTTAAAGACCAGGGCTATCTCATTTATCCAAACCCTTTCAGAAATACATTTCTTATTCGCAATTACAGGGTGCCAACTACGCTGCAAAAAGTAAGCATTTACAATTCTGTTGGCCAGTTGGTATGGGCAAATAATTTAAATGGCCAGGGCTATACAGAGATGACGGTAGATCTCAGTAACCTTGCCAAGGGTGTGTATATTGTAAAACTGAATTATACAGAGAAGACGGTAGTGGAGAGAATTGTGAAGGAGTAACCCCTACCCCCTGAAGGGGGACCACGGAGTAAGGCCGTGAAAGTGGGACTTAAATGATGGATGTTTTAATTTCCTTTGATAGCTTATTATAAGTTAGTTCCCTTCCCTTCGGGCCCTTCGGGAAGGGGTTGTCCGAATGGACTCCTTTGGAGGGGATGGGCTTCTTTGCTTAACTTTGCGGGATGATAAATACAAATAAGGAAGAGAACATATTACAGCTAATAAGTTCCCTTGATGAAGACGGAAATTTCACCGCAATTACCAACAAGATAATAAACGACGAACGCATAAGTGATGAAGATGGCATGGTGTTATTTGAGCAGGCGAGCCTTGGCCTTGCAGCCACTTTAGCCAATTATATAAGAGAAAAAAAGCACGGCGATGTAACCTATTTTAATAGAAATTTTCACATTGAGCCAACCAATGTTTGTGTATTCTCATGCAAGTTTTGTTCTTACTCACGACTATATGCCCACCGGGATGAAGGCTGGGTGCTGGATGCAAGCCAGATGCTTGACATTGTAAAAAGCTATGATGGCAAACCCGTAACAGAAGTACACATTGTGGGTGGCGTTCATCCAAAAATGGATCTCAATTTTTTTTGCGATCTTATCGCACAGATAAAATCTCATCGCCCCGGCCTCCATATAAAAGGCTTTACCGCGGTAGAACTGGATTATATGTTTAGAAAAGCAAAGCTCTCAGTAGAAGAAGGTATGCTGAAATTAAAAAATGCGGGCCTCCAATCATTACCGGGCGGTGGTGCTGAAATATTTGATGAAGAAATAAGACAGCAAATAAGCGCTGATAAAGTAGATGGCGAAGGCTGGTTAAAAATACATGCTGAAGCACACAAACTGGGCATGCACACCAATGCCACCATGCTTTATGGCCACATAGAAAACTATGCCCACCGCATTGACCACATGCGGAGGCTGCGTGACCTGCAGGATAAAACTAACGGCTTCAATACTTTTATCCCTCTTAAGTTTCGCAACCAGAATAACGATATGAGCAATGTGCCGGAGTCATCAGTTTCAGAAGATATGAAGATGTATGCCGTAGCAAGAATTTATATGGACAACTTTCCTCACCTAAAGGCTTACTGGCCGATGCTGGGAAGGCAAAATGCTCAGCTCTCTTTATCCTTTGGTGTGAATGATATTGACGGAACTATAGATGACTCTACTAAAATATATTCTATGGCCGGCAGTGAAGAACAAAATCCTTCAATGAGTACACAGGAACTTGTGACACTTATCAGGCAAGCCAGGCGGAAACCAATTGAAAGAGATACTTTGTATAATGTAGTAACAGACTATTCACTTGCTGAAAAGGAATTTGATGCCGCGTTGAATTGAATGATCAATTTCGCATCATGGGTTTTTTGATTGTTTTAATTCAAACAAAAAAATGAAGAAGCATAACCTTTATGAAACTTGTACCTTTCATTATCCACAGCATTAAAATAGTAATCCATAACAGCATTTGGGCGCACGCCAATGACTAAATATTTTCTTATCTGCGCAAGCAAAGACCACGTCCTTAAAGGAGTAAAAGGAGGTTTTGCCCAAGCGGGCCACGGAAGAAAAGATTACATAAGCAAGCTGGCAAAAGGCGACTGGCTCGTTTTCTACTCATCGAAGGACAAGCTTGAAGACGGCAAACCTCTGCAAAAATTTACCGCCCTCGGGCAGGTTACAGATGAACAGCCTTACCACGTAAATGCATCCGCAAACTTTAAACCTTACAGAAGGCATGTTGACTTTAAGAAAAGCAATGAAGCCAGTATTCGCCCCTTGCTTGAGCAACTGAGTTTTATTAAGAATAAAAAGAAATGGGGATTCTATCTTATAAGCGGTTTCCGCGAAATTTCAAAAGAAGATTTTACTATTATAAAGAAAGCAATGCATTGAGAATCGTGTTCAAAGATTTTACTTGGACGGTTGCGTCCTTCATGCCTTCCTTCTTAAACTTCCTATTGGCTTCGACGGCACTTCGTCAGTATATGTTAGATACTTCTTGCAATTAATCAGCAGGCCTGCAAAGCCCGAAGAGTATGTTAGTGATTTATTAATGGAAGTAGCTGGGGAAATATTTTTTAATAATTTCAGTGAATGAAACGCCAACTGTTTCAGGACATAACACATTTCATTAATTTACACAGTCAAATAAAAGTTATGAAAAAAGTAAATTGGCATAACGTAGCCATAGACCAGGTGAATGCAAAAATGAAACGGCAATTTATTCACGGAGAAAAAATAATGATTGCCAAAATGGAATTTGAAGATGGTTTTACAGTTCCCTGGCATTCACATGAAAACGAACAGGTTACCGAAGTGATTGAAGGGGTACTCCGGTTTTGGTTCGATGATGATGAAAATAATCCTTTGGATTTATTGCCAGGTGATACAATTATTATCCCTGGCCTGCGCCGCCACAAAGCCTTAATGATCGGCAAAGTAATAGAAACCGACACCTTTGCTCCGCCAAGACAAGATTGGATAGATGGCTCGGATAATTATTTGAGAAAATAGCCTCGTAATGATTGATGAAAATTAAATAATAAAGAAATGGATTTAGGAATACAAAACAGGGTTGCATTAGTATTGGCATCAAGCAAGGGATTAGGTAAAGCTGTTGCAATTGAATTGGCAAAAGAAGGAGCAAAGGTTATTATTTGCGGCACTGACGCTGTTGCGTTGGAAGCAACCGAAGCCGAAATTAAAACGATTGCACCCAATAATGTAGTATCATTTTTATGTGATCTTACCGATGAAAATCAACGTAAAAATTTGGTTGAACAAAGTGTAAAAGCTTTCGGCAATATTGAAATATTGGTAACAAATAGTGGTGGCCCTGCCGCCGGCCCATTTGAACAATTTAATATTGATGATTGGAAACACATTTACAATTTGCTGTTTCTAAGTGCGGTGGATATTATTCAGCAAGTGTTGCCAGCTATGAAAGAAAACCGTTTCGGACGTATATTGGCCATCACTTCGATTACCGTTAAGCAACCTGCAGATAACCTGGTCTCATCAAATGCGGTGCGAACAAGTTTATTGGGCCTTGTCAAAAGTTTGTCTAATGAAGTTGCACTTTATGGGATTACCGTAAATAATTTAATGCCCGGCTACACAAATACAAACCGGTTAAAAGATCTTGTTGAGAAAAATCCAAAAGTTAATGAAGTAAAAGAAACCATTCCAATGAAACGTTTTGGAACGACTACAGAATTTGCTGCAGCCGCGGCATTTTTAGTAAGCGAACGAGCAAGTTATATTACAGGCCAGTCATTGGCAGTTGATGGCGGCTGGATCAAAGGGCATTAGATTTTCGGGCTTAAGATTCATCCCTTGCTGCACTCAAAAATTGGCAGGAAGTAATGTTTAATTATTATTAAAATGAAAACAGTTATTGCTATTATTTCCATTGTTATGTTCGCTTACAGTACACACGCAACCGATTTATTCTATCTACCACAGCCGCACTTGTCGTACTTGTGCTGGTTATTTTATTAATTGCATTTCTACAATGGAGAAATAATAACCAGAAGAAAAAGGTCAGTGCTTTATTGCAACAACAAAAAGAAAAGACTAAAGAAACATTAGTAGAATTTAAGCACAAAAGTTTTAATGCAAAATACTGGAAGGGTGTTGCTTAATATTTATAATAATGATCTTATTACTCGCATAAAATTCTTATGCGCCTTCAGATGAGAAGAAATTTTGACAGCGTTCCGCAAATTGTTGAGATGTAATAAAGAAACCTGAAAGCTGCGCACTTTCAGGCATGTTCTATAGATAAAAAATATAGTTGCTTTAAAGACAGATGCTTGAAAGCTTCATTAAAGATTTTTAGGAGCACTATGTCTTTTTGCATTTGCAAATACATTAGTGAGATGATGCTCAACGTGCCTTGGGTTGCTCTGCACAGAAGAGCTTCCTTCAACCTCTCTTAATTTTCTGAAAAATAAATAAGCAAGAAATGCTGTGGCTCCTCCGGCAATTAACCATGTTGCTTTCATAAATTTTTTTTATAAAAGATATACAATCGATATGCCATCTTTATTTAGGATGCATAAGTTTATTTCAGCCTGATAAAAGTTTAGGTATGTACTAAGCTTTTCATAAAAAAAAATCATTTTCCCCGGTGCATTTCAAAATGTCGCAAGGTTGTCAACCTTTCAACATGTTGATTTAGATTTAAAAACTCTATCTGGAAGGTTGACAACCTTTAGCCCAAAATGTCGCAAGGTTGTCAACCTTTCAACATGTTAATTTAATTTAAAAAACTCTATCTGGAAGGTTGACAACCTTTAACCCAGAGCAACATTTGAAATGCACCCTTTTCGCCAATGAAATATTTGTCGTAAATTTGTAAGGTAAACTTACAAGTTTAATTTACTATTATGGCAACAGAACAAAACAATCACCAGCTTGCGACTGATCTCCGGCTGGTAATTACCCGGCTGATTAAAAAGTTACGCGTCAAATCGGAAACAGGTGCAATGCTCTCCCTTACGGAACGCTCAACCCTTGCGCTCCTTGATCAGCACAAATCACTTTTACCCAACGAGCTTGCTTCCATGGAAAAAATAACCACGCAATCTATGTCGCAGATATTGAACAAGCTTTTGGACGCAGGATTTATAACAAGGAAAATATCTGCCGATGATAAAAGGAAATCCATTATATCACTGACAAGGTCCGGCCAAAATACTTTATACAAAGTGAGAAATGAACGGGACGAATGGCTAAACAAAGCCCTGGAAGAAGTGTGTACCGATAAAGAAAAGAATATGCTAAGGAATGCGATTGGCCCACTGACCAAACTGGTGGATTATGAATAATGGTATCCATGTACCCACGATAAACAAAGGAAATCAACAATGCAGATAAACACATTTAACGCTTTCAAAAACCGAAATTACCGGCTATATTTTATTGGACAATCAGTTTCGCTCATAGGCACATGGATGCAGAAAACGGCCGTAAGCTGGGTAGTATATTCTCTTACCCATTCCAAATTTATGT
>JALYYM010000413.1 GCA_030946565.1 Bacteroidota bacterium
GCGACTGGCAAGATTATGATTGACCTTTATGATAATGGTGAAATAGATGGCGACACGGTAAGCATTTATCATAACAATGAATTGATTATTTCCCGCGCCGGGCTTTCGGAAAAGGCCATTCACTTCGAAGTGCAGGTAAGCCCTGCGCAGCCTCATCATGAATTAATAATGGTGGCGAATAACCTGGGTTCTATTCCTCCCAATACTTCATTAATGATCATAACGGCGAACGGTAAACGCTATGAGGTGCACATATCCTCCTCTGAGGAGAAGAATGCTAAGGTCGAAATTGATCTTAAGGAGTAAAAAGTATTTGGGATTATTTGCTTCCGCTAATAATCAGTGCACCGTAGCTAAGTTCAATGCCCTTATCAGTCGTATGTTGCTCATTCGCCTGCCGTACTTCATTTTTCAGTTTTTCCCGCATAGCTTCATCTGCTTTGCTTAGGGCACTCACTACAGGCGCCGCCACTTCATTCATCATTGTCCACATAAAGTCGAAATCTTTGTAAACCACCGTTCCGTTTATTTCGTGTTCTTTAATATTCTTAAAGCCTGACTTTTCCATTATGTCTTTTATAAAGCCAGGCGTGCCGCAACGAAACATTCCCGGAGCGCCGGGCGGTGGCGGTGGCACCTGCATACTTTTATTCAGAACGCCCATAATATTTGTTACCCATGCATTTTTATCCGGCGTGCTCCATACGGCCGTTGCGATTTTGCCGCCGGGTTTTAAAACCCTGAACATTTCATCGGATGCCAATTGCATATCAGGGAAGAACATAAAGCCCATGCGGCAACTTATTTTATCAAAGCTGTCTTCATCAAAAGGAAGCTCGCAAACGTCACATACCCTGGTTTCGTAATTGCTGATATGCCTGGCTGTGGCGTGTGCCCTTGCTATACCCAGCATCTGGTCTGCAACGTCGGTCCCGGTTACTTTTCCGCCTTTTACCATCGCTGCGATTGTAAGGCCAGGCTCGCCGGTTCCGCACGCGGCATCAAGCACCTTGTCATTCGCTTTAAGATCTAATTCACCAATAATTGCGTCACCCATAGGTTGCAAAAAATTCATCGTGAACTCTTCCCATTTTTCCCATCCCCCGGAAAATTTATTCCATGTTTCTTTTTGCTGATCCCTGATTGTAGTTAACTCCTGCTTCATAAATTGTGTTTTATAATTTAATAAAAATTGATCAATTCCCATGGCCTGAATCACAGGTAAAAATTATCCTGAACCATACAGGAGACAGAGGAAGATGAAGAAACATAATTCAATATCTTAAAAAGTATTCAACTAATCTTTTGCTGAAATTACGTTCTTCAAAAATAATATTTACCAGTAGAATTTATTTCAATATTTTTCCAGAACGCTTTTGTTGAACGGTTGCATGTGCCGGTAAAAGTTACCCGATAAAGTCAAATTAGTTTGATGTAATAATTAAGTTGTAAATCTTAAATCCTTTTTCATGAAGAAAATATTTATCTTATGCGGACTTATAATTTCCTGTATGCAATACCTGGAAGCGCAGCAGACAATTTCGTTGTACGAAGGAAATGTCCCTAACAGTAAACCCTACACTACAAAAGAAAGTTGGGCGCCACAAAGCAATGGCGATACTATCGTAGGACTGATCTCACAACCAACGCTTTCCATTTTTTTACCACCGAAAGAAAATGCAAACGGCACGGCAGTAATTATTTGCCCCGGCGGTGGCTATTGGGTGAACTCCATTGTGAAGGAAGGTTACGCGGTTGCAAGAAAATTCAATGAGTTTGGTGTTGCTGCATTTGTTTTAAAATACAGGATCCCGAATGATTCAGCAATGATTGATAAAAAAATTGGCCCGCTGCAGGATGCGCAAAGAGCCATACAATTGGTGCGTATGAATGCAAAAGAATGGAATGTTGATATAGATAAAGTTGGCATTATGGGCTTCTCGGCGGGTGGGCATCTTGCCTCAACAGCGGCAACACATTTTCAAAAAAATTATGTTGACAATGGAAATGAAATAAATCTTCGCCCCGATTTCTCCATCCTGATTTATCCTGTTATTAGTTTCCAGGATAGCATCGGACACATTGGTTCAAGAGATCAGCTAATTGGTAAAAAGCCGCAAAAATTTTTACTTGATTCTTTTTCAAACGAGCTGCAGGTAAATAGAAAAACACCGCCCACGTTTCTTGTGCATGCTACCGATGATGACGTAGTACCGGTAATGAATAGCATCGCATTTTATACAGCTTTGCTTAATTATAAGATACCTGCAGAAATGCATTTGTATAAAAGTGGCGGTCATGGGTTTGGCCTTCATAACCCCACCTCCGGCGGGGAGTGGATAGAACTTTGTAAAAGTTGGATGCAGAGTATGGGTTTGTTGTAAAAATAAGAAAGCTTAAAAGTAAACCGGCTAAGCGTGGACGTTAGACCATAGGATTTTCTCCAAATCGTTAATACTTGATTACCTTTCTTGTATGTTGAAGTTTTAAATAACTTCATTCTTTTTTTCTTCAAAAAGTTCTCAGCCTCTCTTTAGATTTATCAAGAGCTTTTTTTGCGCAGCAGGAATATTTTTGCCTTTTCGATTTTCATAATATCAGATTCTTTCTTTCCTTATTAGAAGCGGCAACGCCAAATAAATTTTACCAGGCAGGTAAATGCAGATTTCTATTAAACGAATTCCCCTAACCTCCATAATATTATCAGTATTAACTTTTAATTAAATTGTTTCTTTGATTGATCCAGTAAAAAATCTATTATTACAGTCCAAAACCACCCTTGGTTACAATACCGGGAATTGTATAGGCACTGACAAACAACGCTAACTGTAAATTACAAATATGAAATCGCTAACCTTCCGCAAGATCATTACGCTTATTGCTTTCTTAATTTTTTGTGTATATGCTTCTGCAC
>JALYYM010000441.1 GCA_030946565.1 Bacteroidota bacterium
ACAACAAATCCCTCCAGGGGTGCATAAATATCTTTAAATACAGGGTTGGTAATTGTTCCGGTATAAATACTTTCGAATTTTGTTTGCCTTACATCACCAAAGTTTTCAAAGTTTATAAACATTGAGAATTTCTTCCACAATTTTTCTGCAACTAAACCTGAGAGCCAATAACCTCTGCCGGTACTTCCATCGCTCAACTGTTGCTTGCTGAAGTAATATAATTCCGAACCAAACTTCCATTTACCTTCTACTTCATAAACCAAAGCCGCATTGAAGCGGTGTTTTGGCGTAAGCGGATTTTGATAAACGGTGCCATTGTTATAAACTTTTGCATCGGTGAAAGTATATCCGAGATACAACGCAAATTCATCGTAACCTAACTTGATGTTTGTTTCTGCACCTTTTGAAATGATGTGCCCGGGAATGTTTTGAAGCTGGTATTTGCTATTTAAAACTGGTTCAAGAAACAAAGGATTTTTTAAGTAAGTATAAAAGAAAAACTGGTTGAGACTGAAGGTAAATTCATCAAGTGATGTCTTATAATTTGCATCCCAATTTGCACCGTAGCTTCTTTCTAATTCATTAGTAGTCGTACTGATTGGCAATACATTTTTATATAATAATCTTTCACTTTCTTCTGTAAAAATAGTGGGCGTTTTATAACCAAACCCGCCACCTAAGCGGCTGGTGAGCTTCGGCGCTATTTTAAATAATGCGGAAATTCTTGGTAATAAAGCAAAACCGTAATCTTTTACATAATCACCTCTAAGTCCCGTTTCTAATGTTAGCCAATTAGAAGTGTTCCAGGTATTTTGGATAAATGCACCGAATGTAGTTTGATTATAATCTCTAAGAATTGCTTGTGTTGTTGGGTTTTCTTTGAACTGATCCGTTACCACATTTACGCCTGTAACCCAATCACTTTCTTTTTTCTTAGTTACATAAGTTGCCTCTGTGAAGGTGCTGTATTGAGTGCCATTGAATGTATAACCCTTGCTATTAATAATGCGATTAAAATAGGCCACACTATTCTTTATTTTGAAATTGCTTTCTTTATTTATTTGATGGTCGAAGGTGAGTTGTGTAGATACTCTTTTTGTTTTATTTCTTTCATAATAACTATGAATGCTATCACCTTTGCCCTCAATAAATTTTATATCACCACCTAAACGATTTTCAAAAGTTGTATTTACGCCGAAGTCGAGTTTTGTTTTATCATTAAAGTATAAAAATAATTTCGGGTTAACCGTATATCTCTCAAACTTTGGAATGGCAGAGAATGAAATGTTGGCAGGGTCATAAGCCTTATTAGAATTTCTTGCTGCGAACAATGTTACCTCTGCCTTTTTAAATCGCTGGCTGTAAAAGCTGCTCACATCTTTGCCACCGGCGGATGTTGCGTTGAGATAAAAATTTAATTCTCTTTTACCTGCAGGGACTTTTGTGAGCAGGTTTACCAGGCCCGCAATTGCTCCGCCACCGTACAAAGTAGAGGAAGATCCCTTTATAATTTCCACCTGTCTTAAATCTAACGGAGGAGTTTGCAATAAACCTAAGCCACTTGCCGCACCTGAATAAACGGGGAACCCATCTTTAAGAATTTGTGTGTATCGCCCGTCCAAGCCTTGAATACGAATGCTTGCATTAGCGGTAGTTGCGGACGTTTGCTGTGTCTGCACTCCGGTGCTTTCTGCTAATAACATTCTAATATCACCAGGCCGCATGGTGGCTTCTTCGTGCACCTCTTCTTCAGCGATTACTTCTACCCTTGTAGGCGTATTATTGATGCTTCTGTTGGAGCGGGTACTCGTCACCGTTACTTCATCTAATTCCTTTGCGCCCTGCTCCATGAAGAGTTGTAAAGTATCTGTAACAAGTAATGGAAAAGTGATGGTTTTCTTTAAATCTTTATAACCAATACTGGTTATTTCTATCAACTGCTTACCGTTTGCAATGCCATGTAAACTAACAAAGCCTGCATCATTTGTAATGGCAGATAATTGTAAGCTTTTGATTTGAACCGTTGCGCCATCAATTGGCTGTTTTGTGTCTTCATTTTTAACCATGGCTACTAATGTATTTTGGGCTCTGGTAAAAAGAGGGAGTAATAATAATATTGTGATTAATTTTTTCATTTATAATTTGATTTGCTTCTAAATAATATTTGCCCCTCCCTGTTTTTTAAAAGGAATGGGATAATCAAAAAGAGCTGAAATCAAATACGTAAACAACGGATTAAAAGAAATCTGTTTTTAGTAAATGAAAAAGGGAAAGCACTATTAAACGCGGCAGTAAAAGCGAGGTGAGTCTTATAAGGAAATATTTTATAGTGGTCAGTTACTTCCTTGCCGTACCTAGCAATTACTGTTTCATATAGACCGGAAGTTGAAGGTTGTTCTTTAGCGGTTGTTTCAATTTGACTGGAAATCCTCTCCTCTCCCGTCCATTCAAATAATGATAGCAGAAATAAGATAACACCGAGTATGAAAATACCGTGTTTTATGTATTTTTTTCGGAACAGAACCGCCATACTAAAAAATCCATGTTCAAAAATATTTAGCCTTTCTATTATGCCGATGAAGAAAACGAAAAGACTTGATAGAAGATTGCCTTTTCTTTTTCTATTAGGTAAACTTATCTGTCTGATGATTTTGTAACTCAAAACAAAAATGTCTATGACGAGCCTAAAGAGCTTGATACTTATTTTTTCTATTTCAGACATAAGATGTACAAAGATTGGCAAAAGTAACTTTTGAAATGCAGGCTTAACACACCTATAAGAATTTAGGCTATTGCCTTGTTCCCTCTTAACTAAATCCTAAAGTATACAGTTTCCTTGATTTCTTAATCACTTGTGATTGGCTCACGTGCAACTAATATAGTAACGAGAAGGGCTATACCACCCAACACAGCACAGATTACAAATCCCCATTGCAGGCCTAATGCCTGGGATATCACTCCCATCAGCAACGGCCCAATCATGTCACCTAATTCTTTAAAAGAACCGGCTACCCCCATGGTGGCGCCCATTTCATTTTCTTTGGCAAGTTTGCTTACGAGCGCATCTGAATTTGTCCATACCACACCAATTCCTATTCCTGCCACAATACAGGTAATGATTAAAAGTGCCCCCGTTACGAACGGTATGGCCGCAGTAGAAATGATGGAAAGTAACATGCCGATACGAAGTATCTTAACCTGGTTAAATTTATCAGCAAGCCATCCTGCAACCGGCTGTATTAGGAGATAAGAAACCGTTGTGACCGAAAGCACAAGGCCGGTATTAAAAGCGTTATAGCCTAATTGGTGAATTCGTACAGGTAAGAATCCAAACAGGATACCCACGAAAAACATATTGATGACAATAATCAAAAACCAGGGCATCAGCGTTTTGTTTTTGAAAACTGCAAAAAGAGATTTGAAAGAAAATCATCGTCATCATCATCAAAGGTGCCCTTAACTTTTTGTTTATCGGCCGGTAAGGTGAAGGCAAGTAATAAAGCAATGAAGCCGATGCCGGCGCAGGCATAAAAGATCCCGGCAAAATTTGACTTCATGACTATTGCGCCGCCAATAACAGGACTTACCACATAGCCTAAGCCTTTGATTGCATTGTAAATGCCAAAGGCTTTCCCTTTATTGTCTTTATATAAATTGCCCACCATGGTAAGTATACAGCAGATAA
>JALYYM010000461.1 GCA_030946565.1 Bacteroidota bacterium
ATGCATTTAAAGATTATCCAATGGAAATTGCTGAGGTGGCCAGTATGGCGATGGAGCTTTTCAGCATGGATCACTGGGAAGTTTTTTTTGATAATAAAGAAGATCTGAAGAGAGCGAAAGAACACCAACTGGAAAGAACCATTACTATATTTCCGTGGATTGCCATTATTGATAAATTTCAACACTGGCTTTATGAAAATCCAAATCATACTACAGAAGAAAGAACACATCAATGGCTGGAAATCCTTAACGATTTTTCTGACGATGTAATAGATTATAAAGACCTTGAAAAATTTAGAGAGATTGGCTGGCAAAAGCAATTGCACCTTTTTGAAGTGCCTTTCTATTACATTGAATACGGCATTGCCCAATTAGGTGCGATAGGTATGTGGATGCAGTTTAAAAAAAATAAAGAGCAGGCGTTAGAAAATTACATGAAAGCGCTTGCACTTGGCGGCACCAAAACCTTACCACAACTCTATGAAACTGCCGGGTTACAATTCGATTTCTCTGAGCAAAACATTAAAACGCTGATGGACTTTGTAACTGAAGAGATGGAGAAGTTGGACACTGACACTTGAAAAGAGCTTCCAACTTTAGAAAGTTGTAGCAATTGCCTTTTAGCTTAAATAGTTTTAGAAAAAACTTTCCAAAAAGTAATTTCTATCTCAGGAGTTGCTCCTTGCGATATAAGATTATCCGAAAATCTTTTACAAAAAGTATCAGTAATTTGCGTTATGCAAAACGGAAACCGTTTACAACTTCTATACAGCGATTTGGTCATTGCCATTTTATCTTTTGAAAAATCACTGGATATTGACTTGCATAAATTCACTGAATTCGAAGGCGATATATTTAGGAATGGCCAAATACAAAAATTTGAATATACTATCGAACTGTTATGGAAAACCCTTAAAAAGTTTTTTGAAACAAAGAGAGAAAAATTTTTTTTATATCCGAAAGATGTGATCAAGGGTTGCTTTGCAGAAGAGATAATAGACGAAACCAATTATCTTGTTTTAATTGACGCTATAGAAAGCAGGAACCTCTTAAGCCATGTCTATAAAATGGAAATGTTTGAAATAATTTATCCGCAACTTAATTCTTATGCAAACGCCATTAGATATACTGTCACTGCCCTTGAACCGTACGCCATTCAAAACTGATTTTGAGTCAATCGCTAAAAAAATTATAATACGGGAATTGCAAAATTTCAATTGCAAAATTTTTTTATTTGGCAGCAGGGCAACTAAAGAAAATCACAGGTTTTCCGATATGGATATAGGAATTATTCCGGGTAGGGATTTTGATCGCCGCGTATTGTATAATTTGAAAGATAAATTAGCTGATTCGGTAGTGCCGTTTAAGGTTGATATAGTAAACTTTAACCAGGTAAGTGATGATTTTAAAAAGGAAGCTTTCAACTATATTATATGGTGGAAAGAATAAGAAGTAATTCAACCTCTTTCATTTCTCCAACATAGTTTCTGTCTTTTATAAATACAACACTTTACCTTTCTATAAAGTGTTCAGGAAATAATTTAGTTTCTTTGTTCAAACCTTTCTAATATGTGGAAACGCCTTGCGAAGTTTGTATTGAGAAATAAATTATTCCTGCTGGTTGTTTTATTTCTTGCCACAGCTATTATGGCTTTTTTTGCAAGTAAAATAAAGCTGAGCTATGAATTTTCGAAAGCTATTCCGGTTGACAACCCGAAGTACAAAGATTATGTTTCATTTAAAGAAAAATTTGGTGACGATGGAAATCTTTTGGTGATCGGCGTTCAAACAGATAGCTTTTTCACACTGCAGAATTTTGATGCCTACCGCGAATTAAACAACAGCTTAAAAAAAGTACCGTATGTAGAAACCGTGCTTAGCGTATCAAACGCTATTGATCTTTTAAAAGACACCTCTACACAAAAGCTTAATGCAGTTGCTCTATTCCCTTCTGATCTTAGCTCGCGACAGCAACTTGACAGCAGCAAAGAACTTTTTTATACACTTCCTTTTTACAATGGAATCCTTTATAACCGGTCAACAAAAGCCTACTTGGCCGCTGTAAGTATTAATAAAGATTTACTGAACACACCAGGGCGGACCAAAGTAATCAACGATATAATCAGGCTTACCGAGGCTTATACAGCCCGTACACATATCGAAACGCATATAAGCGGATTGCCCCTTATCCGCACGCAAATAGCTGACAGGCTTGCGAAGGAAATGAAATGGTTCATTGTTGGCTCACTAATTCTATCAGCATTAATCCTGCTGCTGATGTTTCGCTCCATTAAAACTACTTTGTTATCGCTTCTTGTAGTAATCATCGGCGTTATCTGGAGCATTGGCATTACTTATCTTTTCGGTTATAAAATCACGCTGCTTACTGCGCTGATCCCGCCTCTTGTGGTTGTAATAGGCATTCCGAATTGCATTTACTTTTTAAATAAATATCACTCAACTTATAAAAAAACAGGCGATAAAAATCAATCGCTCATTGACATGGTAAGTAAAATGGGCGTTGTTACGCTCTTTTGTAATCTTACCGCTGCTATTGGCTTTGCGGTGTTTGCCTTAACCAAAAGCGCCATTCTAAAAGAGTTTGGTGAAGTAGCCGGCCTTAGCATTATGCTGATCTTTGTGATCTCTTTTATACTTCTTCCCTCTGCTTTAAGCATGATGGCTGTACCTGATAAAATTCAACTGAAATACCTTGATTCGAAATTTTTCACCAACTTACTATTTAGGATTGAGAACTGGGTGCTCCATCACAAGTCTATCGTCTATGGTACTACGTTAGTAATTATTCTTTTTTCAGTAGCAGGAATATTCAAATTAAAAACTGAAGGTTTTATTGTAGATGATCTTCCTAAAACTGATAAAATTTATACCGACCTTAAGTTCTTCGAGAAGAATTTTAATGGTGTTATGCCTTTAGATATAGTTATAGATACAAAAAAAAGATACGGGCTTGCCGGCGCCAGGGCATTACCTGTGCTGGAAAAAATAGATTCATTATCCTCATACGTAACAGCACAAAAAGAAATGTCACGCCCGCTCTCCATCGCAGAAGGAATTAAATTTGTGAAGCAGGGATTTTATGAAGGCGATTCTTCCAACTATGCGCTGCCCAATTCTTTTGATGCCGCGTTTGTTGGTGAATATCTTAAGCCGTCCAAAGACAGCGGCGAAAAAAACGGGCTATCCAAACTACTAACAAGCTTTATAGATACGGCCCGGGAAAGTACACGCATGAGTATCAATATAGCTGATGTAGGGACAAAAAGGCTTCCGGCAATATTAAATGGAATAACTACAAGAGCGAATGAAATTTTCGACACATCGAAATATAAAATCACGCTTACAGGTTCCACCATTACTTTTTTAGAAGGAAGTAATTTTATTATTAATGGATTAAAGCAAAGCATACTTTGGGCATTTTTATTTATCTCTTTATGCATGCTATATTTATTCCGTTCGTTCCGCATACTTATCTGCTCGCTTATCCCAAACATAATCCCGCTGATAGTAACGGCGGGCATTATGGGCTGGGCAGGCGTGAGATTGAAACCTTCAACGGTTCTTATTTTTAGTGTGGCGCTTGGGATAGCCATAGACGTTACCATACGGTTTCTGGTCAATTACAAACAGGAATTGCCTGCTAATAATTTTGATATTCGAACAACAGTTTCCGAGACGATCAGGCACACCGGCCTTAGTATTTTATATACTTCTTTGGTATTGATCGCGGGCTTTATTATTTTTTGTTTTAGTGGTTTTGGCGGCACACAGTCTCTTGGCTGGCTTACCTCCATTACTTTATTAACAGCCACTTTAACCAACCTGGTTTTGCTGCCTGTATTGCTGTTGGCCACCGGTAAAAAGCAATGATTATTTTTGCAATTGAAAAGTGATTTTTCACCTGATATTATAATACGACAGCTAACCTTGCTTAAATACCCTGGAATTTCGCTGTGGAATTTATTCCTCATCGGGTTAATAATCTTATATTAGTGGGCTTATAAGCTTTATTATCATTGGATTTATAAACAGGCATAAACTTTTCATTGTAATAATTTCACATTCAAAATATATGTTATGAGGCCAATATGGACGGGCGCTATCGGTTTTGGTTTGGTCAACATCCCGGTAAAAATTTACAGCGCCACGCAATCAAGCAATCTCAGTCTTGACATGCTCGATAAAAAAGACCATGCTAACATTAAATACCAGCGCATAAACGAAAAGTCTGGGAAAGAAGTCGCCTGGGGGGATATCGTAAAGGGTTACAAACTTGAGGGTGAATACGTGGTATTAGACGATAAAGATTTTGAAGCGGCGAGTGCAAAAAAGACCAAGACGATCGAAATTTCTGACTTTGTACAGGAAGAAGAAATCAGCAGTTTGTATTATGAAACGCCCTATTATCTTGAACCTGATAAATCCGGCACCAGGCCTTATGAATTATTAAGACAGGCCTTACTAAAAACTAAAAAAGTGGGTGTTGCGAGTTTCGTAATGCGAAGCAAGGAAAGCCTCGCCATACTGCGGCCTGATGGTGATGTGATCGTTTTAAACCGGATAAGATTTGAGGAAGAAATAAGAGATGCAGGCGAGCTCACACTTCCTAAAAATACGGATGTAAAACCCGCAGAATTAAAAATGGCAATCTCACTTATAGACCAGCTCACAGCAAAATTTGATATTTCAAAATACAAGGACACCTATAACGCCGAGCTTTTAAAATTGATTGAGGCGAAGGCGAGTGGCAAAACAACCCAGGTTCCTCAAATGAAAGTGGTTCACAGTAAAACAAAAGACTTAATGGAACAGCTCAAGGCAAGCCTTGAAGTTAAAAGTAAAAAAGCATCCTGATGGCGTTATCTCTTTATAAGCAAAAAAGAAATTTTAAAGAAACATCTGAGCCTGCCGGCAAATTAAAAAGTTCTGAATCGAAACTTTCTTTTGTAGTGCAGCGGCACAAAGCTTCCCGTCTTCATTACGATTTTCGATTAGAAATGGACGGCGTTTTAAAAAGCTGGGCAGTGCCCAAAGGCCCTTCTTTGAACCCAAGAGATAAGCGGCTTGCAATGATGGTGGAGGACCATCCTTATGATTACAAAGATTTTGCAGGCATCATTCCCGAAGGAAACTATGGCGCAGGCATAGTGGAGATTTGGGACAGTGGCACATATACAGACATCAACAATTCGGAAAAGAAAGTTGCAGAAAAAAATTTGAAGGCAGGACTGAAATCAGGCGATTTTAAATTTCAACTTTTTGGTAAAAAATTAAAAGGTGAATTTGTGTTGGTAAAATTAAAAGCGCAGGAAGACAATAGTTGGCTGCTAATTAAACACAGAGATAAATATGCAGTAGACGAAGAATATAACAGTGAAGATGATACGCCAAAATCATCCCCGATCAATAAGTTTCTTGCAGAAAAGAAAAAGGCTTCCCCGAAAAAAAAAAGTACGTAGCCACCTCCATAAAAAATGGCAGCAAGCTTAGGAGTTTTATCAAGCCTATGCTGGCAAAAGAAACTGAACAACCTTTTGATAGTAAAGATTGGTTGTTCGAAATAAAATGGGATGGATACCGGGCCATAGCTGAAAAAAATAAAGACGGCATCTCTCTCTATTCCAGGAACGGGATCACTTTCGAACACACCTACCCGTTAGTAACAGAGCAGCTTAATCTTATAAAAGAAGATGTGGTTGTAGACGGAGAAGTTGTTGTATTGGACGACGAAGGCCGGCCCAGCTTCCAGTTTCTCCAACACTATTCTGAAAATAATCACAGGCCTATACAATATTATATTTTTGATCTTATCGAGTTAAATGGCCATGATACAACCGGTCTTCCGCTTATTGACAGGAAGGAACTTTTGCAAAAAATAATTCCGGAGAATGCAGTGATCAAATATTCTGATCACATATTGGAAAATGGAAAATCATTTTTCCAGGTATCCACTGAAAAGAATCTTGAGGGAATAATGGCAAAAAAAATTGATTCAAAATATTATGTTGGAAAACGAACAACGGAATGGTTGAAAATTAAGAATCACAAAACACAGGAGGCTATTATAGCAGGATATACAGACCCGGGCGGTTCGCGAAAATATTTTGGTGCATTAATTCTGGCATCCATGATAGATGATAAGCTAACATACATCGGCCATACAGGAACAGGTTTTGATCAAAAATTGCTGAAGGAAATGTATGAAATGCTGCAGCCACTTGTACTAGAAGATTCTCCTTTCGAAGAAAAGATTAAAACAAACATGCCCGTCACCTGGGTTACACCCGCGTTAATCTGCGAAGTAAAATATGCAGAAATAACCGCTGATGGTAAATTGAGGCACCCTGTGTTTATGCATTTGAGGGAAGATAAAAACATAAACGAAGTAACAATGGCAAAGAGTACCCCGGCACAAAAAGTGATTCAAAAAAAACCTGCTTCATCAAAGAGTAAAGACGACAAAAGTGATAAAAAAGAGAAGGCTGAAATCTTCACTTTTGGAAGCGATAAAATAAAAGCTACCCACCTTGATAAAATATATTTTCCTGAAGATGGCGTAACCAAAGGCGATGTGATCAATTATTATATTTCCATGGGTGATTACATTTTGCCATACCTGAAAGGCCGCCCTGAATCACTCTTGCGTAATCCTAACGGTATTCACGAGAAAGGTTTTTTTCACAAAGATGCAGGGGAGAATGCGCCAAAATTTGTAAAACGTCAATTGGTTTTTTCAGAGTCGAATTCAAAAGACATTGATTATATTATTTGTGATAATAAAGCAACGCTTACCTATTTAAATAACCTCGGTTGCATAGAAATAAATCCATGGCATTCCACCGTAAAAGATCTTGATAAACCGGACTATCTTATTATTGATATTGATCCTTCTGATAAAAATACATTTGAGCAGGTGATAGAAGCAGCTAATATAATTAAGCAAGTGCTGGACAAGGCAGGAGCACCGGGCTTTTGTAAAACTTCCGGCGCATCTGGCATGCACATATACGTGCCCACTGCAAAAAAATACACATACGAGCAAGTAAAAGATTTTACTTATCTCATTTGTATGATTGCAAATAGTCAAATGAAAGATTTTACAACGTTGGAAAGAAATTTAAAAAAGAGAGGGAATCAACATATTTATCTTGATTATCTCCAAAACAGGAAAGGTCAAACAATTTCATCCGTTTATAGTGTAAGGCCAAAAATTGGCGCAACAGTTTCTACGCCGCTCTTATGGGAAGAAGTGAAGAGTGGATTATCTCCGAAGCAATTCACTATTCATAACGTTAAAGAGAGAGTAGAAAAGATGGGAGATATTTTCCAGGGTGTGCTGGGAAAAGGAATTGACCTAAAAAAATGCATTAAAAACCTGGAGAGTTAAATAGAAAGAATTCTTTGAAATATATTTTTCTTTTTTGAATGATGAGTATCGGTATTATTATCACCTTTTTTCGAAATGAACTGCGTCACCCCATATTGCAGTGCTGTTCCTATAGCTTTTTTGACAAGGCCAGCAGATTTACCCACAACTAACTTACGTGAAAAATAACCTGCACCCAATCCCAGAGCGACTTTAAATAAATTGTGCTTTAGTTCGGTTGATTCCTGCACTTCATGAATAGTTGTTTTAAGCAGGTTAGTCGGCTTTAAGCTTACAAGAATGGTATGTATATGATCCTGTATATCGGCTTCCTGAAGCTCGGCCTTTCTCTTAAGCCTTTTAATAGCTGTATCTAACTCGGTTGTGTTAGCTACTTTTTCTAGTTTTTTGTCTGCTATATCCTCGTTGGTCATTTTATATAGTGTGTTTACGATACTATTAATCCATCATTTCTTTGATAAGCCGGTTGCTTACAGGTTCTTTAAGGATGCTTCCCCTTCTTGCATACAGAACAAGCCCGATGAGTAGATACAGTCCCGCAATAATAAAAAAACCATAATAGGTGGCTCCCAGAAGTTGGCCAATTAAGATTGCAAGGCCTATTGAGATACATAATATTGTCGTAAATAAAATCATTAACAATATTATCATTGATATTACAGTAGACATGAATCCTGAGACTCTGTTGATCCCCATCAATTTTACCAAATCAATTTTTGTTTCTGCGTAGTCTTTTAGTTTGGTAAAAAGATCCTCCAGGCCGGTTGGCTTATCTTCTACTATTACATTATCATTAGTCATCGGACTTGTTTGTGTTTGCAAATAAATAAATGAAAAATAATTTATTAACCATTCATTGAATTCCTTACATCGCCCTGCATTGCATTGGCTTTGTCTTTAGCCTGGTTTACTAAATCATTTCCCATGTCTTTGCCTTCTGACACGAGGCTGGATAATTTTTGCTTTGCAGCATCATACTTTTCTGATATTACATCAGAGTATTCACTATATCTGTCCTTAACAGAATCAGCAAGATCAGAACCTTTTTCAGCGATCTTTCTTCTTGTTTCTGTGCCTTTATCGGGGGCAAATAATATTCCTAATACGGCGCCGGCAGCGGCACCCGCTAAAACGCTTGCTAATACTTTTCCTGAGCCCATGATTTTAAATTTTAGTTGTTTTAATTATTAATTGTTTATCAATACACCTATAATAGTCTGCCAATATGTTGTGTCATAAGGTAAAAACGAATAAAACTCAATATAGGCAACGGTTTTACAGAAGTGATATATTGTGTAAAATTTAAATATTCCTTAGTTGTCTGAGTAATATTTTTCCCACTGTGAGGAGTTTAATTTAAACAAACAAAGGACTTAAATTTTTTTGCCGGTAAAACCTAATGGGAGTAAGTATCTTTCTCAAGTTTTATTCTGGCATAATCTTTAACTGGTAGATGCCTGGCGGCCAGTAATATTTAAAAAATTTATTCTGAATTATTGTTGAACAAATCTTTGATGTACCATTGTGGAGAAAATTATTTTATGCAAAACAATAAAAAAGGCCTGGTCGGTTTTTTCAACCGGTTTTCAGCAGCAGTAACAAAAGCTACAGGCGCTCCCGCCGCCTTCATCATTGCTACTTTTTGTATTATTATCTGGGCGCTTTTAGGCCCCTTATTTAAGTTTTCTGATACATGGCAGCTTGTGATAAATACGGGAACTACCATTATTACATTTTTAATGGTTTTTGTGATTCAGCATTCGCAAAATAAAGACACGATTGCCTTACAGCTTAAATTAAATGAGTTGATAGCCGCAAACAGTAAGGCAAGTAACCGGCTTATTAGTGTAGAAGACCTTACAGAAAAAGAGCTTGAAACTATTAAAAAGTTTTACTCGCATCTCGCTGAATTGTCCAGGCAAGAAAAATCAATTTTTAAAACGCATTCCCTGGATGAGGCGCAGGACAATGCCCAGGAGAAAAAGAAAAGATCTTAAATAAAACGTAAAATAAACAAATATGAAGAAGTATAATTTAACTAAGTTAATTCTAATGCTAACGGTGCTAATAGTAACTCTCAGTAGCTGCTCAGCCATCGCGGGCATATTTAAAGCGGGAATATGGTTTGGCGTAATTGGGGTAATTGTAATTGTTGCCATCATTTTCTGGCTAATCAATAAAGCGAGGAAGTAGCCTTTAAAATTTTATTTCAATTCCTAACCTCCATCACGCAGGATTTATTTGAATCCTGCACTTTTTATTTAAAGCAACTCGCTTATTTTAGAAAGGGCTTAATTAAAATAATATCTGCCTGCAGGAGTTAGTAGCGGGATAACAAATCTTCAGAAAACGAATGATCAAAAATTTTGTCGATAAGATTGCGGACCGCATCCGGATGGGATATTTAGCGGCATTTTTATTGTTGCTTATTTCTTACATCCTCACCTTCACCTCTACTCAAAAGCTAATAGAACAGGCGAGGGTAGTTACTCATACTAATGAAGTAATCCACGACCTTGATAACGTGATAGAAGCTATAACAAAAAGCGAATCGGCCTTTCGAGGTTATGTAATAACTAACAACAAAAAGTTGCTGGACGATTATTACGAAAGCCGGGTTTATGCAGATTCCACTTTTGAAAGAGTAAAGAAAATTACCGAGAACAATCCATCGCAACAAGCCAGGCTGAAATCTCTTCGGGCAATGATGGATGAAAAGATCCTTTGGATAAACAGCGATATTTCCCTGTTTGACTCGACACATCAAATTTCAAAAAATTTCTTTGAATCAAGTGACGAAGCAGTTAGAAGAATGATAAAACTGGAAACAGAGGTGCATGCAATGGAAAGACAGGAAAGAGAATTACTAAATGTAAAATCTGGAAACGTAGCTAAGTACTCCAGCACTATTAAAATAATTAATATCATCTCGATTATCCTCGCCATACTTCTCACGATTTATTCGATCGTTACATTTAATAAGGAAAACATGGCCAAGCTAACAGCCGACCGGCAGGCAGCCGATTTTCGCAAGCAGCTTGAGCAGCGCTTTGAAGAACTCTCCAAACTTAATATTGAACTCATTGAGTTAAGAAATATTGAAAAATTTGCCGTTACCGGAAGAATCTCCCGAACTATTGCCCACGAAGTAAGGAACCCGCTCACAAACATAAATCTCGCTGTTGAACACTTGCGGTCTGAGGTGACAGAGAGCGAAGAAATAAGCATGTTATTTGAAATGATCATGCGAAACACAGACCGTATAAATCAACTGATAAGTAACTTGCTGAACTCAACCAGGACGTCTGAACTGAAGCTTGTGAAAGCATCTATTAATGATGTGCTGGATAAAAGCCTGGAATTCGCCGGTGATAGGATCGAGTTAAAAAAAATAAAAGTGATAAAGAAATATGACCCTGAAATTTGTCACGTACTGGTAAATAATGAAAAAATATATATTGCTTTCTTAAACATTATTGTAAACGCCATCGAAGCTATGGAAGAGCATGGCACACTAATACTTTCAACAGAAAATTTAAATAATCGCTGTGTTGCAAAAATTAGTGATACAGGCAGCGGCATGAATAAAGCAGATGTTGATAAATTATTTGAACCTTACTTTACGACAAAGGAAAATGGCCATGGGCTTGGCCTCACAAATACACAAAACATTATACTTAGCCACAACGCCAAGATCACAGCCGAAAGTACGCCCGGAGAGGGTACCACCTTTACACTGACTTTCGATTTTGCTTCGGAAGATTGATCAGGTAAAATTGGTGACGAAAGCATTTTATTTTTCCTTTGTCTTAACCAATATTTTTTACAGGATGTGTAGAAAGTTTTTTGATTCCCCTGTCGCAATCTCGCTGCTCAGAAAATAAATGATGCCCGCCACTACTCCCAATGCAAGTAAAATAGAAAAAGCGATAGAAAGAACTCTTGAAAATTTTTGGCTTCCAGGGATTGAACCACCGGGAGAAGTAAGACCGCCAACAAAATAGCAAAGGCAAAAGGGATTAAAATGTTTTGTGCAACATTAATAAATAAGCAAATAAAAAAAATTACCAGGAACTGAAATCCCAACTTTGATATATATGGGAGATTGATTGTTTATTATCATAATTACGGGCACAAAAAAACCCTAATGCAATATAGCAAGAGAGTTTTTAAGTTTTTTAAAATGGAAATAGAATATTATAGAAATAGAATATTATAAGTGTTATATCCAATCTATGGACACCTTCCTGGCTTGCTCAACTTTTGCGAGGGCTTTCCAGCGGATCCGTCATCTTTTTCTTCATCTTATTATTTTATTGATCGTCAGCAGAAAGGGGGTATGGCCTGCATCTCACTTTATATCATTCAATCGTCTTTCAATTTTAATTTCCAGATGTCCATGAAAAATTGTTGTTAGCTCAATAAATGAACTACGCTCTGTTAATCACTTTCAATAGAATTGCTATAATAGCAATCACAAGAAGAATGTGAATAAGGCCGCCGGTATAAAAACCGCCTAAAAAGCTGATAGCCCATATAATTACCAGGATTACCGCGATTACATACAAAAGATTTCCCATGTTGTTTAATTTTTAGGTTTAAAAAATAAAATTGATACGTCTACAATATACTCAAAACTTTGCCAAAAACTATTTTATTTGGAAAATGCTGCCTATATGCAAATCGTCATTAAGGATTAAGTTATCGCCTCGAACGCGATGGGGAATTCGATCTACGAAATGAGGTTAACCTGCTAGCGCAAAGGTTATATGATTTAGCATATTCTTGATAGTTGCAGTATTAAATGGCTTGCTAATAAAGTAATCAGCACCTTTTCTAAATGCTTTTGCTACATCGCTTGGCGAGTCATGAGCTGTTATCATTATTATCGTTGTGGATGGGAACAGTTTTTTTACAAGGCCAATAAAGTCGGCCCCGGAACCATCCGGTAAATGATTGTCAACAAAAATTATTTTAGGGGCAAATTTTCTTAAAGTGCGCTTTGCTTCGGTTATTGAATTAACGCAAGAGGGAAAGAAATTTTGTTTTTTTAATATAGAGGCAAGAAGAAAACATAGGTCTTTCTCGTCTTCCACAATCATTACTTTTTCAAATGTATTTTCATTTTTCATCACAAATTCATTTATTTATGCCCCCAATTCCGCAAGCATAATTTATTAGAGGCAACAATATCATACTTCAATTATCCGACCAGTGTTGCTGTGGTATTAAACAAGGCGCTTGATACACAGGTCGAAGCAAAAAAATTTTACTTGATACACATTTTTAGCTGACTGCTAAACGAAACATGCATGACAATTTTTTAATTCTTTAAAAACATACTAATCTTGCGTTTGCACATTTAAAGCATTTAATAATATCTTACAATCTCAAAAAAAGAGAGGATGACAAAAAGATATACTTCTGTTTTCTCATACCTGAAAACTGTATTTAAAGAGTTTTCTTCAGATAATATATTGAAATATAGTGCTTCTCTTGCCTACTACACAGTTTTCTCAATAGCACCATTGTTAGTAATTATCTCTACACTTGCGGGCATTTTTTATGGGAAAGAAGCCGTACAGGGGCAAGTGTTTGAGCAATTACAAGGTTTGGTGGGCACTGTGGCGGCCGGGCAAATACAGGATATCATTAAAAATATTCATCTCGTAGGTAACACCTTTTTTGCAAGCATTGTGAGTATTATAATCCTGTTGATTGGCGCCACCACTATCTTTGGCGAGGTGCAGGATTCTTTTAATAAAATCTGGGGTTTGAGAATAAAAACGAAAAAGACCTGGTGGAAATTAATATTAACCAGGCTCCTGTCTTTTTCAATCATAATATGCATCGGATTTATAATGGTTGTTTCACTTATTTTAAATGCGCTTGTATCCGCGTTTGGAAAGTTTCTGGGGAGATATATTCACAATTTTAGTGTATATTTTATACAAACTTCAGAAGCTATCTTATCATTAATAATTGTTGCATTTCTGTTTTCTCTTATGTTTAAAGTATTACCCGACGCTAAAATCAAATGGAAAGATGTACTATTTGGCGGCTTTATCACGGCAGTTTTTTTTACATTGGGCAAGCTGGCCATTGGTTTTTATCTTGGGAAAAGCAATCTTACAACTTTATATGGCGCCGCAGCATCTATCATTATTATTATGGTATGGGTTTATTACAGTTCCATTATTTTGTATCTCGGGGCGGAATTTACGAAGGTGCATTCTAAATTTTTCGGTGGCAATATTCAACCCAATGATTTTGCAGAATGGATAAAAGTAGAAGAGAAACATGTTGCCAAACCAGAACTTAAGAATAAAGAATTAAATTAACTTTACATACTTTAACAGCGTAAGAAGATATGAAGAAAAAAATACTGATCATTGATGATGACCTGGATATGTGCTCATTACTCAGCAGGTTTCTTAATAAAAAAGGGTTCGATACAGAAATGGCACACAATGGTGCTAAGGGGCTTGCCAAATTTACAGAACAACATTTCGACATAGTACTTTGTGATTTCAGGCTCGGCGATAAAGATGGCAAAGACGTGCTGCTAAAAATAAAGGAAGCAAATCCCCAAACCATTGTAATTATCATCACCGGGTATTCTGATATAAAGACTGCTGTAGATGTTATTAAGCTGGGAGCTTTTGATTACATAACAAAACCCCTTATTCCCGACGAAGTAATTAATGTGATAGCAAAAGCAATGGAAGCACCTTCCACTGAATCAATAACTCCCTCCGTTGCTGCACCTGCACAAAAAAATAAACGGTCTTATACAATATCCGCAAATAAAGAATTTCTTGTAGGACAGGATGGCGAAACTGCCCGTGTGTACAGGCAGATCGAAATAGTTGCGGGTACTAACTATAGTATTATTCTATATGGTGAAAGCGGAACAGGAAAAGAAGTTATCGCCAAAACGATACATGAAACTAGTAACAGGCGGGGCAGGCCTTTTGTGGCGATGGATTGCGGTACACTATCTAAAGAGCTTTCAGGAAGTGAACTATTTGGCCATGTAAAAGGTGCCTTTACCGGCGCTATTACTGATAAAGAAGGGCATTTCGAATTGGCGAATGGCGGAACTTTGTTTCTTGACGAAGTAGCCAATCTTTCTCCGGAAGTACAAGCTGCACTCTTACGCGTAATACAGGAGCGGAAATTTAAAAGAGTAGGTGGTACCAAAGAAATGGATGTTGATGTAAGGATAATAGTGGCGTCAAATGAAAATCTGCAGGAAGCTTATAAAAGAGGGAAATTCCGCGAAGATCTTTACCACCGTTTTAATGAATTTTCAATTAACCTTCCGCCACTGCGTGAAAGAAAAGATGACATTCCTTTGTTCGCGGACTTTTTCCTGGATAAAACCAATCTTGAACTTGGCAAAAATATAGAAGGGTACGAAGATGATGTGATGGATATGTTTATCAATTATAATTGGCCCGGAAATTTACGGGAGTTTAGAAACGTAGTAAGAAGAGCGGTTCTTCTCACTCCTTCAGGCAAAATAAATTCAAAAGTATTGCCATGGGAGATCACAAATGCTGATTTACATGCACACAACAATTTCCAAAACTCAGCCCCTGTTTCGTCAAGCAGGAGCGACGGTGGTTTTATGAAAGATATAGATCTTAAAGATGCTGCCGCAAAAGCTGAATATGATGCAATCATGAATGTACTTAAGGAAGTAAATTTTAATAAAACAAGAGCAGCAGAAATTTTGAAAATAGACCGGAAAACACTTTATAATAAAATAAAGATCTACCAGTCACTTTAATGACCCATTTATGACTAGACCTTTCTCGCTCTGCAAAAAAGGTATGGAATTTGTCTTTGATTTTTTATCCACCAAAAAATAATTTTATGTCTGAAGAAAAAGAAGAAATGACGACGGTGAGTACTGTTTTAGAAAAGCTTAGGGTAAAAAAAAGTGACAAAGAGTTCCGGATGACACCTGAGGGATTTACCCCGGGAAATAATAAATATTATAGTCCTGAGGATCTTAAAATTATTCGCACCTACCGCTTCGAAGGGGAATCTGACCCTTCCGACTCATCTATAATTTATTTGCTCGAAGCTAATGATGGGTTGATAGGATATAGCCTTGATGCTTATGGCGTTTACAGCGACCATGGAGATGATGGCTATGATGATTTTATTAAAAAGATTCCGGTTGATGAAAGAGATGAGCAACAAATTTTCCAGGACTGATTTTATTTGTATTTGAAGATGTAAAGGCGTAAATACGGAATTTAAAATTTCAACTGTATATCCTCTTTACCGCATCTTTATATTTTTCCATTATTACTTTTCTTTTCAGGCTTAGCTTGGGCGTCATCTCCCCGGTTTCCACGCTCCAATCGTGGGGAAGTAGTTCAAATTTCTTGATTTGCTCCACGTGATTAAAATCTTTGTTGAAATTTTCTACTTCATTTTTATACAATTCTTTTACCTGCGGCAACTTTATTAATTCTTCATTTACGCCATTAGAAATATTGTTTTTCCTGCACCAGTTTTTAAGTTCTCCAAATGCCGGAATAATTA
>JALYYM010000467.1 GCA_030946565.1 Bacteroidota bacterium
TCATTTTTTCCCGGCGCCGGCACACTCACTTTAACTTCGTCGGCCGTGCGAAAAGGGATGACAGCATCAAGGCCCGTCATTTCTTTTTTCATTGCCGGCGCCATGGGCGAGGTTACTCCGGAGTTACGATAAGTTTCTCCTGAAAAAGTGAAATTTGAAACCACACGGTAGATGCGATCATTATCTTTTTCAAATTTATCGAAGGTGAAATGATAATTCACCAGCAAATAAATTACCAGCGATGCACTAATGCCGATGGCAAGGCCAAGTACATTTATCAGCGAAAAAATTTTGTTGTGCCAGAAATTTCTCAGCGCTGTTTTGAAATAATTTTTAAGCATAAATAAGTTATTATTTCTTGTCAAAAGATGATTTTAATTTTTCTGCCGTGGAACCGGGGCAATAAAAGTCCTTTCGGGTCCATGTTCCCCTTCAGGGGTTAGAGGTTACTCCGCTCGCAAACTCTTTGTGGGATTGGCTATTGCAGCTCTAATCGCCTGGTAGCTCACCGTTATTATTGCAATTGCAATTGATATAATCGCAGTGAGTGCAAACACCCACCATTCAATGTCTACCCGGTAAGTATAAGTCTCCAGCCATTTTTGCATCGCGAACCACGCAATGGGTGATGCAATAATAAATGAGATGATAACAAGTTTTAAAAAATCTTTTGACAATAACGTGGTAATACTTGTTACACTTGCACCGAGCACTTTTCGCACACCAATTTCTTTTATACGATTCTCCGCCATGTAGGTGGCGAGGCCGAATAAACCGAGGCACGAAATAAAAATGGTAAGCCCTGCAAACAAGCCTGCCAGTGTGCCGGTTCGTTTTTCCTGTTCAAACTTTTCTGCATAGGCTTCATCCACAAAATGATAATCGAAGCCATATTGTGGATTGTATGTAGTGAACACCTGCCTGGCAAGTTGCAAAGCTTTATCAGTTGATAGCGAGGGATTGAGTTTATAGTGAATTACGTTGAACCCACTCTTTGGCCCACACACCATCAGTTGCTGTATCTTTTGATAGGGAGATTCAAATACAAAATCCTTTATCACGCCCACCACACGCCAGCCCTCACTTTCACCTTCGTCTTTTACAATTGAGCCGACAGGGTTTTTTAATTGCATCACTTTCACGGCCGTTTCGTTTAGCAACATGGCAGTCGAATCTCCGGGGTAATTATTTATATCAATATCGCGGCCTGCTGTTAGTTGCACGCCCATTGTTTTTACAAAGTCAGCGTCTGATGAAAACCTTATAAAATCTATTTTATCATCTCCCGGTTTGCTGCCGGGCCAGCTAAAACCCCAGCTATCGCTCCACCGCTGAGTAATAGGGCTCATTGATTTGGTGACCGCAACAGCAGCGCCGGTAGAAAGCAATTCATGCTTAATGGCATCATAGTGCTTATCATTATCTCCCTGGAGAAATGTATAAACGAGATGATTTCTGTTGTACCCTGCGTCACGGCCTTCCGCATATTTTATCTGGTGCATTACTATGATGGTGCATATAATTAATGTGATAGCAAAAGTGAATTGCATTACCACTAAAATTTTGCGTGGCGTTACCAATGCATTGCTTGCTTTAAAAGTTCCTTTCAGCACCTTCACCGGTTGATAAGAAGAAAGGTAAAAAGCGGGGTAGCTGCCCGCCAGCAGGCCGGTGAAAAGGATAAATGAAATGGCGGCAAGCCAAAAATTTATATTGCTGAAATCAATGTAAAGCTCCTTGTCCACTAACTTGTTATAGCCGCCCAGGCTCAACTCAACTATGGCAAGCGCAAGTAAACCTGCCAAAAAGGAAAGCATAACACTCTCACCGATAAACTGTATAACAAGCCATCTTTTTTGGGCTCCAACCACTTTGCGGATGCCCACTTCTTTTGCCCTTTTCTCACTTCGTGCCGTGCTTAAATTCATAAAGTTGATGCAGGCAATAAGTAATATAAAAGCGGCAATAATGCCGAATAATTTTACCTGTTCAATTCTACCGCCTACATACTTTCCGTTTTCTGCTTTGGAATAGAGCCACTGGTCGCTAAAGAGCTGGGTAAACACTTTTGTGGTGGAGGGATACTTTGTGCCAGCCGAATGATCAATGGTAATATTTTTAATCTTTGCATCAAAAGAAGCTTGTGAAATTCCGGGTTTCAGCAGGATGTATGTTTGAATGGAATTGTTTCCCCAGGACTCGTCATCCTGGTGAATCGCTTTCATATAAGCCCAGGGTAAAAGATATTCAAATTTAAAAGCGGTATTGTTCGGCAGGTCTTTCAGTACGCCTGTTACGGTGAAATTATCTACGCTGTCTATGCGCAGGATTTTACCCATGGGGTCTTTATCGCCAAATAATTTTTTAGCAAGTTTTTGGGTGATCACTACATTGTAGATACCGGCTAAAGCCTGGCTGGTATTGCCTTTCACCAAGGGAAAGCTAAATACATTTAAGAAGCCGGAATCAACAAAATTACCCTGCACGTTTAAATGCTTATCGCCCACGGTAAACAAAAAGTTAGAAAAATTACTCCTTACCACATCTTCCACATCATCAGGATAAGCCTGCTTAATAGCCGGGCCTAATACTTTTGGTGTGGTAGCCCAGGCCCACACTTCTCCATTAAATTTATCAAGATTATTAGCCGTATAAATTCTGCCTCCCTTTGCATGAAATTTATCATGGCTCATTTCATTTTGTATCCACAACAAAATGAGGACAGCGCTGGCCATGCCTATAGCAAGCCCCATTATATTAATAAATGAAAAGCCCTTATTTCTCTTCAGGTTCCTGATGGCTATCTTAAAAAAATTTTTAAACATGTGGCATCAATTTTAATCGTCTTGTTTTTACCAGGCTGTTTGCAAGGGTGATACCGTTATCTTATCATGATGATTATCAACAAAAAAAAATAAAATTATTTGTATCACTGTTCGTTTTTGATACAATTTGTGTCCGCTTTTTGAAACGATGGATCTTAGAGGTAAAACCCATTTCATACCTGTTTTTTGTACAGCGCTTTCGCCATGGCGCACGTTCAATAACATTTGCAATAAGAATGTGAATCTCTGTTTTGTATAACTTATATTTATAAACCCATTCAACTTTAAAACAAAATCATGAAAAAAGTAATCGCTTCTTTTCGCCTTATTGTTGTTATTATAATATTATTTTTTAGCCAGG
>JALYYM010000473.1 GCA_030946565.1 Bacteroidota bacterium
GTTTCATAGTTCCGGAGATTTCTCCTTCGTCGAAAGGATGCCTTTCTTAGGCCATGGTAACTTCCGCCCCGGAACCAAGACTTGAAATAATTATACCGCATGTGCCTTCATTTCGGGGACAGGAGAAATTTCCCAAACCAAAAATGCACAAGAATGCAATAAAAGTGCATGGAATGCTGATTAAAAAGGAAAGAAACCGGTTTAACAGTTTTTGGTAAAATTCTTGAAAAGAGAAGTCAAACTTTTTTACATGCAAAAAAAAATTTTTTTAATTGCAATTGCTTTTATGGGAATGATGATAGTGAGTTGCCATAAAAAAAGTTATCCATCGCGTACTATAGCTTCCACAGTTGAAACGCCGGTGGACTCTGTATCTGTAAAAAAACCTGTTATTGCAAAAAAGAAAGAGCCGTTACCAAAAGTAATTTCAGTAAATGATGAGGCTGCGCATAAGAGTGTGGATGGCCGGCTATATTATGATGTGATAGGCCATCGGTATTGGAAAAATTATAAAGACGGAAAATATTACCTGTTTAATAAATCTATGTTTAGCAATCCGGACTTCGCCGCTCCCAAATAAATTTTGAAACTTTTTCATGATCATAAAAGAATAAGTAATGTGCGTGAATTCATTTTGAATAACTGCCATAAATTACTCTGTTAACCTTCCTTTCTTTATTGATTTATAAAATTGAATCAACTCCAATGAATTAATTTTTACTTTTGACGTCGTAACTTCATTGACTTTATAAAGATTCAGTTTTGTTTAAAGCTGAATTATCATCTTTTATATACTATATGGCAGCAACATTTGTAAGACAATTTCTTGATTTTGAGCAACCTATTAAAGAGCTATACGATCAGATAGAAGAAAATAAAAAACTGGCTTCAAAAAACACCCGGGTTGATTATGATTCAATCATAAATCAATTGGAACAATCTATACTTTTAAAAAGAAAGGAGATAACGGAACGCCTTACACCGTGGCAAAAAGTACAACTAAGCCGGCATCCTGACCGGCCTTATACCCTGGAGTATATCCTTAAAATGTTTACCAACTTTGTGGAGCTTCATGGTGATAGAAACGTTAGAGACGACAAAGCTATGGTTGGCGGTTTCGCACAGCTTGATGGAGAAACAGTGATGGTAGTTGGGCAACAAAAGGGGACTAACACTAAAATGCGCCAGATGCGAAATTTTGGGATGGCCAATCCTGAAGGCTACCGCAAAGCTTTGCGATTAATGAAGCTGGCGGAAAAATTCGAAAAGCCGATCATTACTTTTATTGATACACCGGGTGCATATCCCGGCCTGGAGGCCGAAGAGCGCGGACAAGGGGAAGCAATAGCAAGAAATATTTATGAAATGTTGAAGTTAAAAGTCCCGGTGATTTGTGTGATTATTGGCGAAGGTGCCAGCGGTGGTGCCCTGGGGATTGGGGTAGGAGACCGCGTGTTAATGATGGAGAATACATGGTACTCAGTGATATCGCCGGAAAGTTGCAGCACGATCCTATGGCACAACTGGGAATATAAAGAAAAGGCCGCAGAGCAATTGCGGTTAACACCAGATAACATGCTGAAATTTGGTTTGGTAGATGGTATTATTCAGGAGCCGCCGGGCGGCGCTCATTGGAACTATGATGAGGCAGCAGATAATTTGAAAAAATATATAAAACCTATTATAGCGGAGTTGAAAAAGAGTTCGCCGGAAGAACGGATAACAAACCGTATTGAGAAATTTGGGAAGATGGGTTTCTGGGATGAGGAGTGATGATGTGGTGATGCCTTAGTCAGTGATAAGTTGACCAGTGATGAGTGAACGAGAGTCCATAAGTAAACTAATAAACCAATAAACTAATAAAACTTCATTAATCACAAATGTCACTAAAGAATTCTCTAAAGGGTACCGGGGTTGCGCTAATAACTCCTTTCAAAAAAAATTTTGACGTTGATTATGATAGCCTTGAAAAAGTTATTGAAAATGTAATAGATAATGGTGTCAATTATCTCGTGACGTTAGGGTCAACAGGGGAGGCGGCTACTTTAGAGCAAAGAGAAAAAATTGAGGTTATAAATTTTACATTTGATAAAGTGAAAAATCGTGTACCCATAGTCGTGGGTATTGGTGGCAACTATACTAATGAAATACTTCAAAGCCTCGAGTCATTTCCTGTTGAAAATGCAGCGGCTATCTTAACGTCAAGTCCTCACTATAACAGGCCTTCACAGGAAGGAATATTTCAACATTATAAAAAAATTGCAGAAGCTTCACCAAAACCTGTGGTTATTTATAATGTACCCTCGAGAACAGGTAGCAATGTTACTGCCGCAACTACACTAAGGCTTGCGAATGAATGCGAGAATATTGGAGGTATAAAAGAAGCGAGTGGCAATATGTTGCAATGCATGTATATTTTACAAGAAAGGCCTAAAGATTTTTTAGTGGTGAGTGGTGATGACCAGCTTACGCTTCCTCTTATTGCGTGTGGTATGGATGGCGTAATAAGCGTGGCAGCAAACTATTGCCCGAAAGATTTTTCTGCCATGGTTGACTTTGCTTTGAAAGGTAACTTCGAAAAGGCAAGGCAACTTCATTATAAATTATTAAATGCAAACGACCTGTTATACGTGGAAAATAATCCTGCCGGCGTGAAAGCATTCCTGGCTGAGATGGGTTTAATTGAAAATAATTTGCGTCTGCCTCTTGTGCCTTTAAGCGATCCAGTTTATCAAAAAGTAAAGGAAGCGGTTGCGAATGGGCATGGTGAATGGGCAATAGTCAATAAGTCAATAGTCAATAAGTCAATAAAGGGATAGCCGTTAAGTCAATATTAAGGTATTCACCATTCATTGCCCATTTAGCATTGCCAATTCACCTTATGCTTAATCGAAAAATTATTTTATTTTTTCTCTGCACCTTGATCATAAACATCACTTACTCGCAATTCAACGTCACTTTTGTTGTAAAACAATTAGCCGGCAAACATAAAAATGACACCATTTTTGTTGCAGGAAATTTTAATAATTGGGATCCGGGAAATAAGGACGATGCACTTGTCGAAGGTAAAGATGGAACTGCTTCTATTACTTTATCACTACCTCCTGGGAATTATGAATATAAGTTTACCAGGGGAGATTGGACAAAAGCAGAAACAGACGTCGCAGGTAATGGCCTTCCCAACCGCACTCTTCATGTAGATGGCGATAAAATAGTTCATGCAGAAATACCTGCGTGGTCCGATGAATTTGTGCAACATCCTGTTCAGCCAAAGCACACGCTTTCTAAAAATGTAAAAGTGATGGACACTGCTTTTTACATTCCGCAGCTTGGCCGAAGCCGCAGAATTTGGCTGTATCTGCCACCCGGTTATTTTACCTCAAACAAAAAATATCCTGTGCTCTATATGCATGATGGCCAAAACCTTTTTGACGAGGCTACATCTTACGCAGGAGAGTGGGGAGTGGATGATTTTCTTGATTCAATGTTTTCTTCCGGAAAAAAAGAAGTGATTGTAGTAGGCATTGATAATGGATTACAAAAAAGAATGAACGAGTACAACCCTTATAGTTATGGGAAATTTGGAACTGGGGAAGGTGATCAATACGTTGATTTTTTGGTAAAGGATTTAAAGCCATATATTGATAAGCATTATCGCACTTTGGCTAATAAGAAGAATACCTATATAGCCGGAAGTTCTATGGGAGGCCTTATTTCTCTGTATGCGG
>JALYYM010000501.1 GCA_030946565.1 Bacteroidota bacterium
TCCGATCTGTAATGATGAAGATTTTTAAAAACTTTTATAAACCCTTCCTGCAACACTTCTTCTGCATCAATCTTAGTTTTGGTATACCTGAAACACACTCCCAGCATTAGCGGCGCAAAATGCTCGTATAGCCGGCGCTGAGCCTCAGGCTTTAATTGCAGTGCCTCCCGTACCAGCTTTTGTTCATCCATATTTAATATTCAATTTCCTGACAACTGATTTTTACATAACGTTGCATTCTGCAAAAATCTAAGTCAAAATATATTTATGAATTTAATTGAGAAAGACAACCGCTATGTATGGCATCCTTACACACACCAAAAAAACAGGTTGCCTGCTATTCCAATTATCAAAGGAAAAAAAACTATACTAACTGATGAAGACGGGAAAAAATATATAGATGGCATTAGTAGTTGGTGGGTAAATATTCACGGGCATGGAAATAAATTCATTGCAAAAAAATTATATCAGCAAGCAAAAAAACTACAGCAGGTAATATTTGCAGGTTTTACTCATCAGCCAGCCGTTGAGCTCGCCGAGAAGCTAACGAAAGTATTACCCGGAAATTTTTCTAAAATATTTTATAGCGATAATGGCTCCACTGCTACGGAAGTTTCCATAAAAATGGCCTTGCAATATTGGGTTAATAAAGATGAACCGAACCGGAATAAAATTCTTGCTTTTCATCATTCCTATCACGGAGATACATTTGGTGCAATGAGTATAAGTGAACGGGGAACTTACACATTTGCTTTCAGGGATAAATTGTTTGAAGTTATTTTTATTGACGCACCTACGCCGGAAAATATTTTATCAAATAAAGAGATTATTGATCAGCATAAAAATGAAATTGCCTGTATTATTTATGAGCCTTTATTGCAAGGCGCAGGTGGCATGAAAATGTATGACCCTGGTCCTTTAAATAATTTATTATCACTTTTAAAAAAAGAAGAAATCATCTGTATTGCAGATGAAGTGCTCACAGGATTTTATCGCACAGGGAAATTTTTTGCAGGAGATTATTTATTGGAAAAAGCAGATATTATTTGCCTGAGCAAAGCGCTAACCGGCGGCAGCATGGCGCTTGGAGTAACTGCATGCACACAAAAAATATACGATGCGTTTGTAAGCGACGATAAGACTAAAACCCTGTTCCATGGCCATTCTTTCACCGCTAATCCACTGGCCTGCACTGCGTCGCTTGCGAGCTTGTGTTTATTGCAGAAGAAAAATTACAAGAAAAAAATTGACAGGATTGTTAGTATGCAAAAAATCTTTTCAGAAACACTTGAAAAATATAAAGAGAAAGATATAGTTAAGAATATTCGTCACTTAGGAACCATCATCGCCTTTGAAGTGAATACCAAAGAGAGCGATGGCTACCTGAACAATATTACCAATGAATTTACAAAATTCTGTCTTGCAAAGGGCGTGTATTTGCGGCCTATGGGAAATACGATTTACGTGATGCCGCCTTATTGTATTAAGAAAAAAGAATTGGAAAAAATTTATGAGGTAATAGAAAAGTTTTTGAATGAAAACTATTCTGATGTGCCCTTATCTACGTGACCTTCAACCACGTTTTTTAATTTTTGCAATGTTGCCATATATTGCCCGCCAGTGAATTTATCCAACACAATACCTTGCAGTTTCTTCCATGGATACCAGCCTAAATCCGTAATAATATTCCAGGTAATATCGGTGCTTCTAGTGTTAACGGATGTCAATATAAATTGATAAGCTGTCTTGCTTTTTTCTTTTATGTAAAGACCCACATTCACTGTATCCTTTGCAACTGAAAGCATCTTGAAAAGCATAATTCTTCCAGAATTATCCCGCAACTCAGCAGAATGGTTTTGATAAGACGAGATCGTAACAATCACATTGGTGTCCTGGAACGCAGGAAACCAATTTTTCCAATTATTAAAACTGTTTAATTGGGCAATAATTGTTGACTCAGGGGCATTTATTTCTATTGATTTTGATACAGTAACTTTCGAGGGAAGAAATAAAGTAAAGGCAGTGAAAACGAGAAAGAGTAAGACAATGCCTGCTATAAAAAATTTGATTTGTCGCATTAATTATTTATCCTCACGCCTGAATTTTTGAAACACCTTTCTTGTATTTTTTAATAAGTCAGCGTTGTATCAAAAATAACTTTGCCTTCCTCCTTTGCTTTTTTCTTAAAAAATCCTTTTAAGAGAAAATTATGCTGCACCGCCTCGAGATCGTCATTGAGCTTTTTAGTGCCTGATTGTAAGTTTTGCAACGTCGCTTTTATGTTGGCTGCTGCCTGCTGATCGTGTAGTAATAGAC
>JALYYM010000580.1 GCA_030946565.1 Bacteroidota bacterium
AAGATAAGAAATAGTGACAAAGAGCAATTGCAGATCAGTACTGATAAATCAATATATAATGTGGAGGAAACCATTTGGTTCAGGGCCTTTTTGTTGCATACCACCTCCAGCCAAATTAGCAGGCAAAGCGAAATGATCTTTGTTGAAATACTAAATGAAACGAACAATATTGTTGGTCAAATAATTTTGCGTGCAGAACCGGAAGCATCAAATGGGAAATTTTTTTTACCCGACACGCTAAGTTCGGGCTATTATTGGCTGCGGGCTTTTACAAAAGATATGCAGGTTTTTAATTTAAAAAATTATGCTGAGCAGCCTATTTATGTTTATAATAAAAACAAAAAAGAAATTCAGGAAAATAATAAAGAGAGTGCAGTATTATTAAATGAAATGCCTCAGGTTTCTTTTTATCCTGAAGGAGGTAATATGATAACCGGCGCTCCATCCGTAGTTGCCATGCATATAACTGATAAAAATGGAAAATCAATTTCAGCCGGGTGTATTATAAAAGATAACCGCGATACTACCGTTGGGGTATTTACAACCAATAAGCAGGGATTAGCAAAATTTATTTTTGAGCCTTCAAGGTTTAGAAAGTATAAAGCAATTGTTACTTTAAATGGGAAAGCTTACACTTATCTGTTGCCGGCTTTCAATCCTTTTGCAGGGCAAATTGCTATAGAAACTCAAAAGGATGGAAGTAAAAAAATAAGAATTTTATTGGAAGATTCTATTTATTCCAGCAACTATCAAACTTATTTAATTTCCATATCAAAAGGCACCCTTTGCTTTGCCAGTATAGGTAGCGGTAACTATGAAGTTAACATTGCTGATGATAAATTAATGACTGGTATTACCACTTTTTTTCTTTTTGATAAGAATAAAAAATTATTGAGTGAACGAAGTGTTTATAAAAAACAAAACGTAATAATCAAAGCAGATATAAATAAAAATATTCTTGATAAAAGAGATAAAGCCGTAATAAATATTTCGTTCACTAATGTTGAAAACACTCCACTGGTAACTTCATTTTCTATTTCAGCTACCGCCGATCGTTTTTTAAAACCGCTGGAAAATAATGAAGCTGAGATTAATAACGGATGGTTATCAGGAGATGAAGTTTCGGATGAAGATGCTGATTTATTAATGCTTATGAAAAATGATGTATACAATAATTCAATCAGCAATAATGCATCCGGTATACCTGCAAATAATTATGATAGTCTTTTTTACATCAAAGGTTATTTGAGAGATAATAACAATATTCCTTTACCGGGCAAAGCGATATCACTTTTTTCAAAAACGGAAAATAGCTTTTATCAAATTGACACAACAGATATAAATGGAAAATTTTATTACTCATTAACAGGCTATGCTGATAGTACGCCATTCACATTGCAATTACTTAACCAGGAAAAATCAAGAGATTGGAAGATAGAACCGGATACTTTAAACTTCCCAAAACTTAATATGACGTCAACGGTTAAACGCAGATTTAACTTTCAGGCTAATGAGATATTTTCAAATCCTGATACATTATTTTTTGAAACTCAATATCAGGTTTTAACCACTGTGAAAGTTCAAAACAGCGTCCCGGAAGAGGCTGACTATGATAAAAGTAAAAGGGTAAGTACTTCCTCGCATATTATTTTAGGGAAAAATATTAAGGGTGAAGGGAATGGAGCCCTTGGTAATGCTATTCTTGGAGTATCAGGAATGAGATTGATAAGTGGCTTTCTTGTAGCTGGCGGCCCTACTTCTACGCACGGAATTACAGCAAGTTCAGAACCAGTTATAATTCTCAATGGGGTGGAAGTTTCTACATCAGAATCTACAGATGGCACCAGCCCTGATTTTGATTATCTGAATAATTTCGATGCAAGAAATATCGATTTTGTTGAAATCCTCGCAGGTACCCAGGGGGCAGCATATGGTACACGTGGAGGCAATGGAGTGATAATAATAAATACAAGCACCAAGTATATAAGAAGTAATCCTTATAGCAAAGCTATTTTGTCAAAAGATTTTTATGCAAAGGGATATTCTTATCCGCCGGTTTTT
>JALYYM010000506.1 GCA_030946565.1 Bacteroidota bacterium
TCTACAGCAAATTCCATTTTCTTATCACCCCACATAAGATCAACTTTGCCTTCGGGGCTAATCATAAAGGTCATCTTCTCAGAAGGAGCAGAAGCCTTTTCAACATCTGCTTTCACACGCAAAGCATCGTCTGCTTCATTGTATTTAAAAGCGCCCCATTGCTTCCAGGTTTTACTAAAAATAACCGTGGCATCATCGCCATTGAATATGGTAAACAGGCCATACTTTCCGGCAGGCAATTTCTTACCATCTATCGTCAGGTCTTTATCAGATTCAAACACGGTAGCCTCATTAGCGCCGGTACGCCACACCTGGCCTTCCATTGGCTCAAGGTCTTTTCCGATTGTTCTTCCTTTTACGGATGGCTGGCTGTAATCAATAGTAATGGTTGCTCCGCTTGCTATTTTCTGCGTTACCAATGCCGGCGGGCTGGGCCTTTTACTTTTATCTTCAGTATCCTGCGCCTTCAGGGAAGTGCTTGCTATCATTCCTGATACAAGTAATGCGATGTTCATTAACTTTTTCATTTGTATTTTTTAGGGTTTTATTTATAAAATTTTTATCTGAATATTCAAAAATAAGACCACATTTAGCCGAACGTCAATTTTTATTATAACCGGTAATTTTTATTGATAAAAATTCAACATGCATTAGCTGCTACCAGGTGTTTTTGCCAACACTTATGATTTTAAAAATAAAAATGTATTTTACTAATTATAAAATAAAAAAATGCTCCAGGTTAATTTTACTCCTTTCCCGGAAATATATACTGACCGGCTGTTGCTGCGAAGAATTCGGAAGGCAGATATTCAGCAATTGCTGGCGCTGCGGTCAAATGATGCGGTGATGAAATATATTGATAAGGAAAATGCAGGTACGCAAGCTGAAGTACAGGAACTTTATAAAAAAATGGACGATGGCGTTGAAAAAAATGAAGGGATTGTTTGGGGAATTACAATGAAAGAAGATCCGGCTTTGCTTATTGGCTACATCGGGTTTTGGCGATTGATCAAGGAGCATTACCGGGCTGAAATTGGCTACATGCTATTACCGGAATTTTGGCAAAAGGGCCTCATGAAAGAAGCCATGGAAAAAGTACTTGACTACGGATTTACTACCATGAAATTACACAGTGTGGAAGGCCGCATTAACCCGGAAAATATTGCATCAGCAACTTTATTAAAATCTGCGGGCTTTATAAGGGAAGCGTATTTTAAAGAAGATTATTTCTTTAAAGGAAAATTTGGTAATACAGAAGTTTATTCACTTCTTGAAAATACATCTCGCAAAAAAACAAAAGCACGGATTTAATGTTCGTGCTTTTTAATTCAACAAATAAGATTGCAAACAATTTTATCGCTTGTTCTTCTTTTAAGAAGATTTTACAGCAAGCAATTCAACTTTTTCTATTACAGGTGGTTTAGCAAGTAATTCATCTGCATGTTCCATAAGGGCTGCTGCTATTTTACCGGAAAGATGCGCTTCTCTTCCCGCTTCATCATTAAAAGTGTCGAAAATTCCAAAAGTGGAAGGGCCGATTTTAAGCGCAAACCATTCTACAGTATCCTTTTCATCTTCAGCAAGCGGCAATGCGCTTTTTAAAAAATCTTCAACCATTTGTTCTTTACCAGGCTTCGCTTCTACGCGGGCTAATAATGCATACTTTACCATAAATTATTTTTTATTAGTTTAAAAAAGAAATCAAGCAAATTTTTAGCGTAGCTGTTTAAGGGGGACACAAATGTAGTACGTATAACGCAGCCTTGAAAAGAAATTTGCGGATGCGTTTCCTTTATTTGCATTGAAAAAGATGATCCGGTCAATTACGCATTGATGCTTCTACTAAAAATGGCATTACCCTTTTGCAGGCATACTTTTCAAAATTTTAATGGTAACATGTAATTGGCCAACATGGCGCATAGTATGCTCCGCGGCATGAACATATAAACCGATTAATGTGGTAGGAATTTTTTTACGCCCGATGGTTCTTATATCGGTGAGTGTTGATTCTTTCACGCTGCTTAGTTCGGCAATGGAGAGTTCGACCTGTCGGTTGAACAATTCTACCAGTTCCGTGGCGTTCAAATTTGTTTGAGCCTGGTCGCCTTCAGCGGCTAATGCCTGTAGGTGTGTTTCAGAAAGGGATTCGCCTCTGCCGTAAGTAAATAAACGATCGAGTACGCCGGTTAAATGTTGCAGATGAAAAGCAGGTGAGGCAACGTTTGCAGGCCGCTCCCATAGTAACTCATCGGGAAAACCATTCGCAAGTTCCTGTACTTCTTCGGCAGCTTGAAGTAGTGCATGGGCTACCGGTTGCAATAAAGGAGGAATGCTTTGCAATGGCCCGCGTTGCCATACTTCTGGTTTTTCCTGCACAATAAACTTGTTTGAAATTAAAAATAAAACAGCCGTTTCATTTATCTCCAGGAGCCATTGCTCTTACTGGTTTTTGGGCCGGGAGATTCTTTCGCCTGCGTTACTACAAGCGGCTTCTTACCGAGCGAAATATCTTTTAGGTTTTCAATGGCAGCTTTACCTTCAGCATCATTAAGCATTTCAACAAAGGCAAATCCTTTGCTCTTACCGGTTTCCCTATCCATGGCAACTCTTGCTGATGAAACGGTTCCGAATTTTTCGAATATCTCCTCCAGTTCGGCGTCGTCAAGGTCGTAAGGCAGGCCAGCAACAAATAATTTCATAAAGTATTTTTGGTAAATGTAAATAGTTAAAGTTAAAATTGCTAATGGTATTTCAGCATTAAATGAGGTTTCAGCAACACTAATAATTATCTCAAAATATTAAAAGATTTTATGCGCTGGCAATGAATCTTTTCGGGATTGGCGGCTAAATTTCAACCCTTGTAAGAAAAATATTTTTTCGAAACACCAGGAAAAGAAAAACAGGAGATAGATAAAAGCCTATAATTTATATATCTACACTATAATGTTTAAGCCATGCAACAAACAACTACTTTAATTGTTGGCGCAAGCATTTCTGGTCTCGCGACCGCCGCTTGTCTGCAAAAGCAGGGTATTGATTATGTACTTATTGAAAAAGAAAATGCGGCAGCAACTCCCTGGCGCAACCACTATGACAGGCTACACCTGCACACTAATAAAAGTTTATCAAATTTACCGTATAAGAAGTTTGCGGGTACGGTTCCCCGTTATCCTTCGCGTCAGCAGGTGGTAGATTATATTGATGAATATCAAAAAGAATTCAACATACATCCTCGCTTTAATACTGAAGCTAAAAGAATAAGAAAGGAAAAAGATTTTTGGCTTATTGATACAACGAATGGTTTATTCAAATCAAAATATGTGGTAATGGCGACTGGCCCTTACGGCAAACCAAGGGCAATCAATTTCAAAGGAATGGA
>JALYYM010000574.1 GCA_030946565.1 Bacteroidota bacterium
GTGCGAAATACTATCGCCTGTTTGTAGATAGCATTGGGCAGCCACACCTGCATTATGATCAGTTTCCTTTTAAAAGCCTTTTGAATGATAAGGTGATAAGCAGTGCCAGCCTGAAATTCCGGTCGAAGCGGGAAGGTGAAGCTGCTCTTTCAATGAAACAGGAGGGCGTAAAAAAGGGTACTAACGGTGACCATTACCTGCAAGTGCCGGGCATCACCATCAATGATCACTTCCAGGTGGTAGATAGTTATGGAGCATTGAATCCACGCATTTACATTATGGCTGTACCGTATATCTCAGGGTACAATCCAGACTATTCAGGGTTAGACTTTTGCGAAGCAGCTTCAGCAAAAATAATAAAGCAGCTTTTAAGAAATGATAATTAGCAACTGTTTAAATCTCCTCGTCATTGTGTGCCTTTAACCATTCATCAAGAAGTACTAAATATTGCGGTGAAGCGATAGGAATTTTATTAAGCTCTTTTCTGGTAAACCATTTGATTTTTGTATGTTCCTTCGAACAGTTCACAGGCTTTCCTTTATAATCAGTAACCATGTAAATATGGTATTCAAAAAAACCAGCCTTACTATTATCTGTAACATTTACAGAGGTTAGTAATTCTGCGTTTAGCACGGTAACACCAATTTCTTCGAAGGTTTCCCTTCTCAGCGTAAATAGGGGATGCTCGTGTTTTAATGAACGGCCACCTACTATGTCCCACACACCGGGCGCCCAGGATTTATCTTTCGAGCGTTTACCAAACAGGAACTTTTTTTTCTTTACCAGGAAACCTCCTGCACAAACCTGTTGTTGCATAAAATAATTTATTTAAAAATGTTACCGTCGGCAGTTTTTTCGGAATTTTCCTTACGTACTTTCTTTTGTATTTCACAAATAGTTTTATGTACACGAGCTTAGTTTCTTACTGTCTCCTTTACATTTTCTTCAATGTCTTTTTTAAGCTGGTGCATTTCATTTGCTTCATCAATGGAATGTGATTGTTGCAAGGACTCTTCTTTCTTTGTATTTGTTTTCAATTTGGTATAATACTTCTGAATCACTTTTAATTCATCCTCCGTCATATTCTCAACATCTACCAGCCTGTTACTTGCAAACTCATGTGCAGCTACCAGTTCATTTAATTTTAATTGCACTGCCATCGATTCTTTGTTTTGCGATTTTTGAATAAGGAAAACCATTAGGAAAGTAATGATGGTAGTACCGGTATTAATAACCAATTGCCAGTTTTCAGAATAGTGGAACACCGGACCCAGCAATCCCCAAACCACTACTGACCCAAACGCAACCAGGATGGCAGGAGTACTGCCCGTAGCCAATGTTACCTTTGAAGCAAAATGCTCAAAAAAGTGCTTATCATTTTTTTTCTTTTCCATGTTGTTGGTTTTATTATTAAAGTTTAAGGAGAGATAAAAAATTGTTCTACGCTTATGTTTTTACAACTTTAAAGCGGGGATACGCACGACTAATATAAATGAAATAAACCCGACTAATTTAAACCAGGTTATGTTTTTGCCAGGTGCATCTCCGCCCGCTAAATACCTTTATGTTCACCGTCAAAAAAAATTTGCAGCATGCTATTCTGTATCCCCTCTCAAGCTATTGTTATACCTGAATCGGATTTGCTTTTAGCAACTTGTCCATTTGATTTTTTTGGGTTGTCCATTTGATTTTTGCCATTCATTATTTGGTAGAAAATATTTTATAAATACGCAATAAAATTTCATGCCAGTAAATAATCAACCAGAGACCATAAGAACATTATGGCCGGATGAGCAACTCCTGAGCCCAACACAAAGTGACAACCAGCTTTTCGTTTACCCGCATTCGTTAGGTTCGTAAATAAGTATTGCAGTATTATCGCCTAAAGAAGAACCTGCGTTTGTAGTATTCATTTAATATTTTATAAAAAGACAGTTATCTATTAACAGCTTTTCACAAACCAACGCCTGCATACGTGCGTAAATAATACTACAGGCTTCTCTCGGAATTTCCTACATTGCTATTGCCTGTTAATAACATAACATTGCTTACCTAAAAACGCATATTTTGAAAAAGATATTAGTAATTGACGATGACGCAGATATTTTAGAATTAGTTCAATGTGTGCTAAAGAAAGCAGGGTTCGAAGTCCACACCCATAATTCAGGTTTTGATGCAGTGGCAAAAATAACAGAATGCAATCCCAATGCAATTTTATTGGACATACAACTTCCCGGCAAGTCAGGAACAGATATCTATAAAGAGTTGAGGAAAACCAACCATGTGCCGGTAGTCTTTTTTTCCGCAAATGCAGATAAGCAGAAAGTATTATCAGAGTGCAAGGCGGAGGCTTTTATTTCAAAGCCTTTTGATATAAACCAACTTTTACATACCATAAATGAATATGCCAGTTGCGCTTAATTCATTTTACAAGTAACGACAGCCACTTCTTCCAGATAGAGTCCTTCCGCAGGTATGCAATGAAGTTATTTGTGTAACCATTATTTGATTACAGGTAGCCTTTACTGTTAGCTACCTGCAAAATCATTAAAATAATTTGCATCGTTAAATAACAAATAAGCCTGTAACGCCTGCAGCATATAACACCAGCACAATAAAGGAATCAATTCCCATGGACAATATTTTTAGCTTCGGCCGAAAAATAATTCCCCAGATGTAAACACTTGTGAGCAACATAGCTAACGCGGTAAGATAAATATCTGTGTTTTTTGCAACGGGGATCACAGCCTTGCCGGAAAATATCGTGGCAAATAGAAACAATACCGGCAGAAACGCGTTGCCGCCGAATATATCACTTACGGCCATGTCAGGCTTTTTCATTTTCATAGAGGCCAGCCCTGTAGATACTTCAGGCAGCGATGTAGCTGCAGCCATTATTGTAGCTCCAAACAAAATCCCCTGCATGCCGATGTCTTTGGATATAGCATCACCGCTCCTCTCTAGCGCTACACCACCAACGAGGGTAGCTAATGCTGCCACTAAAAAAATGACCATCGTTTTACCGGTACTTTGTTTATTTTTCTTTTCAGCGTTGTCATTTTTATCGTCGTTGTCATTTGACTCTGCAGAGCTATTGTCCTTTGGCTTCCACGGCAATCCTTTGCCAGCCTTTGATATAAGCAAAAGCCCAATCACCCATGCAGCTAAAATTAGTAAGCCACCCGGTGTTACTCTTGCAAACACGAGTGAAGAAGGTAACTGGTGGCCAAGTACCACAATCGTTAACACTGTAATTACCAACAAGCCTTCAAGCGCCCGCGCAAGAGATGCCGAGGCATAAGTAAGGCTCGTGTTTTTATTTGTCCCAAATACATCAAGCACTACCAATACAACTGTTTGCACCCCGATCCCACCAAGTATGTTGCCTACAGCAATTTCTGTTTTATTTTGAAGAGATGCACTTATTACAATAGCAATTTCAGGAAGGTTAGTCACAATAGCTAGTATTATCATACCACCTAAAGCGCTTCCCAATTCGAAATGCTTTGAAAGTTTGCTGGTAGCCTGGGATAATTGAATGCCGGCGAACCAAATAGCAATGCCACCGGCTATAAAAATCCCTGCTAATAAGAGGAGTGATAAATTTTGTAAATGCATTCAAATAATTCAACACAATAACTGCACCATTCAGTATCGCAAACTATTTAGTCACAACTGACCCTATAATTTTAAAGAAAAACTCTCAGATTTCAAGGCGGCTTTCCATTTTTCATTTGCCCTTAGCGTTAGGGTGATAAAATGCAGAACCTTCAAGCCTCAGAGGCCCGGATTTACTGATTTGCGAATTATCCTGGTTAAGCATTTTTTCTGTGTAACCTGTATTTATAACCGTGCAATCAGAGCCCCGCATTTACTGATTACTGATTATCCTGATTAAACATTTTTCTGTGTAATCTGTATCCATGTTAGCATTAACTTTGACGCCTTATGCAACCCCAATATCCCTGGTTATTTAACGCCCTGCCGTTTCCGGGCTTGATCTTACTGCCTGATTCTCCAACGTTTACTATACAAGAAGTAAACGCCGCCCTGTTACGGGCAACACTTTCAAAAGAAAAAGATTGGATAGGGAAAAGTATATTTAAAGTAACCGTGCCGCTTCCTTCTCATACAGCCTCATCCATGAAGGCATCGCTGGAGCAGGTTTTGAGAACGAAAGCGCCACATAAAATGGGAAGCTGGGAATATGGATTGGACAGCCATAATATCGGCGAGCAATCAACCACGGATGGCTCTATTGAAAATATTCCCTTAGCGGATGAACATGGAGCTATTACAGGCATTCTTCAAATGATAACCTTCGATACAAAAATTAAAGCAGTACCAGGACATCAGCTTGAAACAGAAAAATCTCTTTTGACAACTGTTCAGGCAGCCACAAAATCGGCGGCATATCTCAATAAAATAATGGATGCCTCGCTGGACGTAATATGCGTGGTAGATGAGCTCGGCTACTTTCGCAGAGTCAATGCGGTGTGTGAAATGATTTGGGGCTATAAACCGGAGGAACTTGTCGGAAGGCTATTTACAGATTTTGTGCATCCCGAAGACCACAATGATTCATTATCCACTGCAGCGCACCTGATGGCTGGAAATAAATTTACCTTTTTTGAAAACCGCTACATACATAAGAATGGTACCCTTGTTCCAATGGAATGGCGCGCCAGCTGGGTAGCTGAAAACAGAACAAGGGTAGGAATTGGCAGGGACATAAGGGAGAAGAAAGAAGCCGAAAAACAATCACAGCTCAACGAAACGCGTTTCAGGGCGCTGGTGCAGGAAGGTTCTGACCTGATTGCGATATTAGACGAAGGAGCCAATTATACTTATGTCAGCCCCACGACATTTTCAATATTAGGCATTCATCCTGAAGAATATATCGGCAAAAATGCATTTGATTTTATTCACCCTGAAGATAAAGGATCCGTAGTAGCTGCATTTGATATGCTTCAAAGTGAAAAGCAAATTAAGAACATTGAATTTCGTTTTAAAAATCAAAAAGGCGATTGGAGATGGATTGAAACTACCATTACTAATTTGATAAATGATGCGGCAATAAAAGGAATTGTTGCAAACTCACGTGATATTACAGAGCGTAAGGAAGTGGAGCAGGCAAACAGCTTTAAAGCGGAACTATTAAATACAATAGGACAGGCGGCAATAGCGACCGGCATGGATGGCAATATTAATTTTTGGAATAATGCTGCAGAGAACATTTACGGCTGGGCGGCTGATGAAGTAATGGGGAGAAATATAATTGACGTAGTCCCTTCTTTACAATCGAAGGCGAGGCTTGAAATGATCATGCGGCAGTTGAACAAAGGGCGTTCCTGGTCGGGCGAATTCTTCGTACACCGGAAAGATGGAAGTGAGTTTCCGGCGTTTGTTGTTGATTCACCCTTCTATGATAAAGAGGGAAAACTCACGGGTATTATCAGCATCTCGTCCGATATAACTGAACGCAGGCAGGCGGAAGATGAATTGCGGGAAAGCGAATCTCGCTATCGTACTTTGTTCGAGCAAAACCTTGCCGGTGTATATACATCCACCTTAGAGGGCGCCATCCTGGATTGTAATGTAGCATTTGCCAAAATGCTTAAATATGAATCTCCTGTTGAACTACTGAATACACGTGCTATAGATCTTTACTTTTCCCCGGAAGACAGGAATACTTTTATCCGGGCCGTATCAGACCAGAAGAAATTATATAATTATGAATACACTTTAAAATGTAAAGATGGAAGCCCTCTGCATGTGATAGAGAATATTGTACTCAGGAAAGATGCCGCCGGTCAGGAAATTTGTGAGGGAATACTTATAGATATTACCGAAATAAAACTTGCAGAGCTCCAGCTTAAATATATTAACGAACGTTTTACTAATGTGAGCAAAGCCACCTTCGATGCAGTATGGGATTGGGATTTAGCTACCAATGACCTTTACCTGGGCAATGCTTTTGAGAAATTATTTGGATATAAACTGGAAAGCCATGAAACCAATATCTCTACCTGGTATGAGCACCTGCACGCAGAAGATGCGGAGATGGTAATGAACAGCATTAGTCTTTTGATAAATGATGTAAATAATAATTACTGGAAACAGGAATACCGCTACATAAAGGCCGACGGGGAAATTGCTTTTGTCGTAAACAGGGGCTTTGTATTAAGGGATGAAAAAGGCCAGGCTTACCGCATGGTGGGAGCTATGCATGATAGTACAAAACGCAAAAAGAATGACTTCGCCCTGCAGCAAAGCGAGGCAAGGCATAGAGGAATTATTGCTTCGCAAACCAACTATTTAATCCGGACTGATCTTGAAGGCAATTACTCTTACTATAATGACAAGTTTTTCCGTGACTTCGGCTGGCTGTATGATGGTGCTGATTTATTGGGCATGTCGCCAATGAAGTCAATCATGGAATGTGATCACCAAAAAGTAAGGGAAACTGTTGAAAAATGCCTGGCAAATTTGAACGAAGTGTTCCAGGCTGAAATAGATAAGCCCTATAAAGATGGTGGTGTAATGGCAACGATATGGGATTTTATTTGCCTTACAGATGCACAAGGTTTGCCCACAGAAATTCAGTGTGTGGGTATTGATATTTCGCGGCGTAAAAAAGCGGAAGAAAATTATATTAAAACACTGGAGGAGAAAAACACCATCCTTGAAAGCATAGGTGATGGCTTCTTTGCGCTAGATAAGGAATGGACGGTGACTTATTGGAATAAACAGGCAGAAGAAATGCTCATGAAATCCCGCGAGGAAGTATTGGGACAGAATTTGTGGAAGTCATTTGGTGATAGCCTGGAGTCAGTATCTTACAAAAAATACCTGGAGGCGGTTACCAATCATAAGAATGTGCGATTCGAAGATTATTATCCTACTCTTAATAAATGGTATGAAGTAAGTGCATACCCATCTGATAGTGGGCTGTCAGTTTATTTTAAAAATATTACAGAGCAAAAATTAGCGGCGGATTCCATACGGCTAAGTAACGAACGTTACGACATGGTTGCGATGGCAACTAACGATTGCATTTGGGATTGGGATTTAATAAAAAATAAGGTAGAGCGCCCTGGTAGAAAGCTTGAAGGGTTATTAGGTTATGAGGAAATTGAAGCCGCAGCCGTTGATGAATTTTGGAAGCAACACGTTCACCCTGATGATTGGCTGAGGCTAAGTGAAACGCGTAACGCAATCTTTAACAATCCCGCAGAGATGTACTGGGAGGATGAATACCGTTTTTTAAAACCCGGTGGAAATTATGCGTTAGTGTATGACCGGGGATATGTGATCCGGGATGAACGAGGAAGTGCGATCAGGATGATCGGCGCCTCGAGGGATATATCAAAAGAAAGAGAGAGTGAGATAGAATTAAAGAAGTTAAATGACCAGTTGCGAACAAGGGCAAAAGAACTGGCCGATTCAAATGCAGAATTAGAACAATTCGCTTATGTGGCTTCCCATGATTTACAGGAGCCTTTGCGCATGGTGACGAGCTTTCTTACCCAATTGGAAAAAAAATACGCGGACATAATTGATGACAAAGGAAAAACATATATTGAATTTGCTGTAGATGGAGCTAAGAGAATGCGGCATATAATACTTGACCTGCTCGAATATTCCAGGGTAGGTAAAACCGAAGATGATAAAGAAAATATTGATTTGAATGAGATGGTTAAAGAAATACAGATTCTTTACAGGCAACAGATAGAAGAAAAGAAAGCCATATTTATAACCGATACATTGCCTGTTATCCATTCCTACAAATCGCCGTTGCGACAAGTGTTTCAAAACCTAATAAGCAATTCTTTAAAATATTCTGCTGAAACAAAGCCTGTACAAATAGAAGTAAAGTCTGAAGAGCTAAAAGAGCATTGGCACTTTACGATAACTGATAATGGTATTGGCATCGCAAAAGAATACTATGAGAAGATATTCATCATTTTTCAACGATTGCATACTAAAAAAGCATTTCCGGGTACCGGAATGGGATTGGCAGTTACTAAAAAAATAATAGAAACCCTTGGCGGTAAAATATGGCTCGATTCCACACCAGGCAAGGGCAGCAGCTTTCACTTTACCATAGCAAAATAATATTATCAATATATATTGCCCGGCTAACTCAATGAAAGCCGCCCAGGTATTGGCCTCACCCACAACCCGTGAAACTTAATACCAGCGAGTGTTTCATTAAAATTGATAAATTTTATTCGGACAATAGTGATTACTGATGTAAAACAATAAACAAGCCATCATGGGAAAAAAACAAACTTTACGGCACTAACAGTTACACGTAGCCGAAATTATAATATGAGAGTATCAATGGATGCTGCCACTTTTGATTTGCCCTCTGGTAATTTCAATCGTATGACTAATAAAAAGCCATAATAAAAAAAACATGGCTGAAAATCAAAACAAGAAAAGGCAGTATTTTATTTTATTATTGCAAAACCGATTTAATGAAACCAGTTCACATTTTATTAGTAGAAGACAACGAAGGTGATATTTTACTAACCACTGAAGCATTGGCCGAAGGCAAGACCCCACCAAGGATAAGCATTGCACGCGATGGAGAAGAGGCTATTCAAATTTTAAACAAAACAGATCGCCAGTCAATAAAAGACCTCCCTGATCTGGTATTGCTGGATATAAACCTGCCGAAAAAAAACGGGTATGAAGTACTTCATTATATTAAAACCACAAGCCGTCTTAAAAAAATTCCTGTAGTTGTTTTAACGACTTCTTCCTCTTTAAAAGACATAGAAAGCGCATACAATAGCCATGCAAATTGCTATGTTACCAAGTCGGTGGAAATACATGAGTTTACAGAGACTATTGCAAAATTGCAGGAGTTCTGGACGGAAGTGGTTACCCTGCCCCGGGCAAATTAAACAAAGATATTTATTGCTAAATCTTTATAACAATGCATTTTATGCAGAGGCAGAAAAGAAAAAAGATTCCTATCGCCTAAAGGGTCAACAAGAATATGAACCTATAGTTACTGTGAGTACGAAAGCTGTTACCCCCCGCCAGGCGGAGGTTTAGGAGCTGAACTAACGGTAAGGATAACGGTAATGGCATTTCTCAAAAAATAATTGATAAAATCTTTCAGCCATTCTTTACAACAAAACCAACTGTTGATGGAACAGGATTGGGTTTGAGTTTAAGTTATGATATTTTAAAAGCACATGAAGGCGAAATAAAAGTTGAAACAAAGGAAGGTGAAGGAAGTGAGTTTGTGATTATACTATCTGACAAATGATGAAGTGCGGTGAATAATAATAATATAGAAAGGAAGAACCCAGCAGCCTGTCGTTGCTAAAAATGCCTGGGTTCAATGCCTGGCCATTTTTCTTAAAATGATTGCTGGACCTCACAACCATTGCTTCGTTCTTACTTTAATAAAGTCACCATTGCCTAATTTCCGTGGTTTTTCATTTTTTGACAAAAATTACCTAAAATCAATCCAGTCAAATGGAGTTATAAATATTTTTTTAAAAAATATTATGAAAATGTAACTATATACGAATTGAATCTTATATTTGATTACGATATAATTCGTAAACTAAAAACAACGTTATGAAATCATTCATTTCAATTGCCCCGCTTTACCGGAGAATGCTTATCGCTACCGGAATAATTTTTATTTCAATGGCATTTAGGGATCCATTTCCCAGCCCTGCCATAACAAATTCCAAAGCAAAAATTATTAAACTATTGGATACAGTTCCGCAGACAGGCAATATTAAAATAGAAATAAATATTAATAAGATAATGGCTGATGTAGATCTTGCATTATCAAAAATTGATTTCGGCCAAATTGCCAAATCAGTTGAAGTATCGTTGGAGAAAATCAATTTTGATAAGATGCAAAAAGATATAGACGC
>JALYYM010000602.1 GCA_030946565.1 Bacteroidota bacterium
TTGGGTGGTGGCATGTCAGTGTATGAAGGCGTCATGCACATCACACATCCCGTAGTTAGCCAGGATAACACCTGGAATTATATTGTACTTGCATTTTCAGCTGTGTTCGAAGGCATATCACTCTGGATACCATTGAAGGGATTTTTTAAAGAACATGGTTCAGCAAATTTCTGGCACAAACTGCGGTCGAGTAAAGACCCTTCTTTTTTTGTAATAATATTCGAAAACGGTGCGGCGCTTATTGGTTTATTTATCGCTTTCTGTGGTGTATTTTTTAGCAGTTATTTTAATATGCCCATCCTGGATGGTGTGGCATCCATTCTTATCGGTTTGGTGCTGGCTTTTGTTGCTATTATATTAATTATTGAGAGCAGAAATTTACTAATAGGCGAAAGTGCTACTAAAGAAAAGATAGATAAGATTTATGAAATTGTTGATGCTGATCCAGATGTTTTAAAGTTGAACAGGCCGCTTACTATGCAGATGGGGCCTAATGAATTTCTCCTTGCCCTTGATGTAAAATTTGAAAATAAATTGAACAGTGGTGATGTTACCAAAGCAGTGAAACGGCTGGAAGAAAATATTAGAAAAGAACTCCCGGACGTAAAAAAGATTTTTATTGAAGCCAGCAATCTTGCTGAGCTTAAGCCTGGTAACTAATTGTCGTTATGTGTAAAGACATTCCCACATAGTGGATTTTTAAATGCGCTATTTATTTTTTTTAATATCTAATTACCTAACCCTTAGGTTACTTTTTTAGGCACGATTGTGCTATTGTTATTACTGATAAACACCAAAGAAACATCTTCCAAAAAATTCTTTTCTGACAAAGTTTAATTTCTCCTGGTTTTAAAAATCCATTTTAAAAAAGTAAAAGAAGTAAACAGAACAATTATTGGATGACGTCAAGAACTACTGGTGTCAACTTAAAAAAAGTAAAAAAAATTACAATGAAAAAAACGTACGTAAAAAATGTATCTGGTAAAATATTATTGTTTGCCACAATACTCTTTACAGCTTTCTCCTTTAGCTCTTGCGCAAAGAAAATGACCTTTGGTACTTCGTCTGTAGTGCCGGCTGCAGAAGGTTCTGTAAAAATCAAATCAGATAAAAATAAAAACGCATCCATTGATTTAAGTGTTAAGCGGCTGGCAGATCCCAAGAGGCTTGACCCGCCAAAAGATACTTATGTGGTTTGGATGGAAACTGCGAGTAACGGGACTAAAAATATTGGAAGCCTGAATACCTCCAGCAGCATTTTATCAAGCACTCTTAAGAGTTCTTTGAAAACGGTTACACCTTACAAGCCTACAGGCTTTTTTATTACGGCTGAAAATGATAAAGAGGTTCAATACCCTAACGGGCAGGTAGTATTAAAAACAAATTAATATGATATCCATATTAGCAGGCATTCTTCTCAAATATAAATAATGAAGATTCTTTTTCGGAATGCCCGTTAGCATATTTTAAATCAGGCTCATACACTTTTAATGAATCCATTGCTAAATGTGCGAAAAAAATTTTGACTTAGAATTTGAATCTTAATAAAAAAAATAATTATGGCAGAAATTAAAATTGAAAAAAAGAAAACGATGTGGCCGTGGATAATAGCAGGGCTGCTAATACTCGCAGTAATAATTTATTTCTTATTTTTTAGAAATGACAATGATAATGTTGTTGCAAATACAGCAACCACGGAAGCTGCAGATACAACCGGCATGGCAAATACCAATCAAAATAATAGTGCCGTAACAGACTATGTAGCATTTATAAACAGCGATACCGCTACAATGGGGCTTGATCATGTCTATACACATACAGCGTTGGTGAAGCTTGCAAATGCTACAAAAGCTATGGCAGATAAAGCAGGTTATGATGTACAGGCGGATATTGATAAGGCAAAAGATTATGCTGATAAAATTACCAATGATCCTACTGCAACAACACATGCAGATAATATTAAAAACGCCACGGGCATACTGAGCACAGCATTACAAAATATGCAGCAGGCAAAGTACCCGCAACTGAGCGCCGAAGCACAAAAAGTAAAAGATGCATCGTCAGATATAAGTACGGCGGATTTAACGCTGGATCAAAAGCATACAGTTAAAACTTTCTTTAGCGATGCGGCTGACCTTCTCAAAAAAATGAATTAATTCACTCGTTTAAAAAAATAAAAAATGGCAGATAAAAATAAAAATCTTTATTACTTACATGAATTGTCAGGTTATAAAGTAGCAGACGATTACCCTGATGTAAGAGATTGGAAAGTAGAAGATGCTAACGGCCGGCTCGTTGGAAAAGTAGATGGATTACTCGTGAACAAAACTGCGGAAAGAGTAGTATACCTTGATGTGGCAGTTGACAAATCAATAATAGAAGAGGGCCACGAAACCTACGCCAGACCGGCTTCTGATGGAGTACATGAATTTTTAAATAAAGACGGCGAAAGCCATTTGATTATACCTATTGGCATGGTTGATCTCGATGAAGATAAAAAGATCGCTTATTCTAACCAGGTAAGCGCAGATACTTTTGCGAAAACCAGCCGCTATGACAAAGCCAATGGAATTGATCGAGAATATGAATTGATTGTTTATAGCAATTACGTGCCTTCGTCTACAAATGAAACCGATGATATGGGTGGTGCGGATTTTTATGATCGTAAAGAGTTTTATAATAAGTAGTTTTATAATAAGTAAAGGGATTGCTTTCAGGAGATCGATGAAAGAGTACAGTGTAGATA
>JALYYM010000610.1 GCA_030946565.1 Bacteroidota bacterium
ATGGAAAATAAAAAATCAAACAGGGAGCGTAACCAGGACCGCTCTAAAGTAGCAGCAGGACAAGACTATGAAGTAAACTACGAGAAAGATAAACTGCATGTATCCCGGCAAAGAAGTGAAGAATGCAGTTTAATCAGTAGGTAATTCCCGTAAGACGTTGAAAAAAAATTAAAGAATTAGTTCCGACAAATTGTATGAATATTAAACTTAGTTTACTCATTTGAATCCTCCACACGCAGGTGTGAATAATGGAAATATTTACTTGCTCATCCTATTCAAAAAATAAATCCGTCAAGAAAAAGCAGTCTTCAGAATTTCAGCAAGGGCTATCTGACTCCCTTTACAATTAACGTGTTCGTAATCATTGATTGCGTGTTCTATATTACTGATGAGATTTTATTTAAATCTAGTTGGTCTATGCCGCTCTTCTTGCGCTTTTTGAAGTACCTCGCCAACTCCTCGGCCGACAGCATAGATTTTTTCTTTTTTATCTATTTAATTTGTGTAAGCGGTACATCTTCTAAAATATTTCAAGTTTGATAATTCTATTGCTGAAATCTCTGAAAGTGATTTAGACGAAATGCACAATTACTAACTGAACACTATTAGAAAAAATATTCTTATTTATAAACAGCCAAATCAGCATGTTGGCATAAAATTTTCTTTGCTTTTTTAAAAAATGTTAATCATGGATAAACAATCAACAAGAGGCCGTAACCAGGACAGATCCAAGGTTGCAGGCGGACAGGATTACGAGGTAGCATATGAAAAAAATAAACTCAATGTCTCGTCCGATAAAGTAAAAGACGCGGTAAAGAGCGAAGGCAATTCCCGCAATAAAGTAGAGAAGAAATTAAAGAAATAGGTTACAGATAATCTTACCAAAATAGACAACTACTAAGCTTAATTTCTATTGTGTTTTGTTCTGTAAACATCTTCTTTTAAAATTTGTTTTGTGTACAAAACTTCTTAGATCATGGAATACTGGCGTCCACTAACTGATTTGATGATTCGGCAAATGCTACTTGTCAGAAGCTTTGAGCTTTCGCGGGATGAAGAAAAAATTGGACTACTGCATCATTTCCCCGGAACGCTTCGTGGGCTTTACCGCAGGGGCTATGTTAATACCAGGAAAGTTCAAATAAACGGCAAAGAAATTATGGGAGTGTACCTGACTGAAGCAGGGATTAATTTTGTAAATAATTATGTTGCTGGTTTAAATATTGAGTGATGGCTTCACGATGAAGAATTGAGAACGGTAGCAAGTTTATTAAATTTTATTCCCAATTTGGACCTATATCATTCCTTTCATTCCCGGAGCGCTATTCGCCTTATGCAGGGCACAACAACGGTTTATATCTAGACTGTGTTTATATACTCTTATGTGGGTGGAACGAAGCCGTAACACAGGTGCTCATTCAAAAGAAAATGGTAAATATTCCTCCGGCGCTTATAATTTTCTGGCAAGTGGCAATGGAGTTATTGGGAGTTTTGGAGAGTGCTATTGGCAACTCCCGTTGTTACGATAATATTGAGAGTTGTAATAAGTTATATGTGAGCAAGATCTGTCGGAAACGTAAACTTATGGTTCATTATATTCCAGAACTGCCAAACGCTCTTTTAGATGAAGTGGCAATCCCTGTACATCAATTAAAGACAAAGGAGTATTCTTTTCGTCTTTGCCGATTATGCTCAAGGAAGCATCGGTCTCTAACACCACCGCATAAACGTTATTAATACCCTGCACATCACTTTCGCGAATAGCCGCATACAACTCGGCTTTTACTATTCTTTCTTTCACCATATTTTCTTTTATAAACTTGCCGTCAAATACAAGCAGTTCGGGCGTAGAGCGTATGATTTTTTTCCATAGTTTAAAATGTACCATCAGGGCAGTAAAGAAATACTGCAATCCCATTAGGGTGAATATGGCTAATGCACCATTTATGATCGGAACATTTCTTAACATAATCACTGAAGCAACGATTGAACCCATCGCTACTGTTACAATCCAATCAAAGCTGTTCATTTGGGAAGTTGTTCTTTTCCCGAATAACTTGATGTAGCCGATAACCAAAACATAAATAATAGGTGCTGAAATCACTATTCTAATCATGTTTTCAAAATCATCGTAAAAAAGTTTGTTCATAAAAAATGATTATTTGATGATGTTGTTTACGTTACTACCTGTTAATTTCTTCAACTTCTCTTTTTGTTAAGTTGCCCCAAAAAGAAATGTATTTACTTTCAGTTACATCGCCATTAGTTTTAGGCAATGTGGGGCATACGTGCAAGACTGCTTCATGCAAAATGTCATAGGGCCGGTAACCGGTTACGATAATGCCATGATGTGAGCTGCTTTTTATAACTAGTGTAGGAAAGCGGTCTATATTGCTGAGTTGTTTTTCCTGCAGGTCTTTGCGAAAGGCTTCTCTGCCATTACCATTTATTAAGTCGGCTTTAAATTTTTCTATATCAAACTGGCAAATATTTTTTGTCGCAAAAGCAGTAGCTATATCAATGAGCACCTGTTGTTGGGATATATTTTTTGCCTCCATCATTACCGCTTCCCTCACCATCCTTAGGTATCTTTCTCCGGCCTCGGCGGATTGCAAAGCAGCACATTTTACAGCGATACACGAAGGGTAAGAGGAAGCCGGAGGATCAGTTTTCCAAATAGTAGCATCCACAGGCATTCCCGACACTTCCTGTGCATGCATCCATAGTGGCCCCATTTGCAAAGGCCGTGTCACCGAATTGATGGCATCGTTATAATTTGTCCATGCAGGCAACAACCCACCCTGGCAATATCGCCATCTTATTTGTCCATCGTATTCAAACATAAGGCGCCTTAAAGGCGCCTCCATTGCCCAACTCCAGCAGCAGAGCGGATCGGTATAGTAAATTATGTCTAATTGCACCCCCTGCTTAAGGTGTTCCGATTTACCTGGATCACTCGTTCTATTTACCACTTTTTTCTTTTCCGTTTGAGGAGCTTGCGTTTTCCAAACCCGCAAACTGATCTGCTTCACTTAAAGAATTATTCCATTGCATCGGCCCTATGGGTGCAGCACTATTTATAAATTCTTTTTTCTCTTTACCAAGCTTTTCATTTTTTTCCTTTACATCCTCTTCCGTCCGGTTAGTGCCTTCTGCTTTCTGATCCAGCAGGCTGTTTGTGTCTAAGACATGCTGTATTGGATCTTCTATATATTGCCATGTTTCTCCCAGCTGTGTGCTTTCACCCTGGTTCCAGGGGCCACGTACTGCGCTACCACTGGAAAAGTTGAAATACAAATTGCTATAGCGTGGATCACTTTGAAGTGTGCCCATTGGAAAGTTGGGTGTTATAGTACCCAATGCAGCTTCGAACTGTTGATAATGCGCCACCTCCCGGGTCATTAAAAAACGCAGTGTCTCTTTTACATACGCATCGTCAGTAAATTGTATCAGGTATTCGTACATCATCTTGGCCTTGGTTTCTGCGCCCATATTAGACCGGAGATCTGATGTGAGTTCCCCCTGGCAGTCACCGTTAATATAAGCTGCCGTCCAGGGCACTCCCTGACTGTTGGTATAGCAAGGCCCACCGGCGCTTCCTACAAAAAGTTGCGGCGCCATCATTCCCTGGTGAATCATTCTTTCTTTTGCGGGTTTTCCATCAAGCAATTGCATGATCTCGGAGTTTTCCGCTGCATCTTTAAGATCGCCATTAATACCCGTAAGCAACATTTGAATAGTAGCGCCTACTATTTCAAGATGACTGAACTCCTCGGTAGCAATATCCATTAGCAAATCATATTTATCGGGATATGGATTTTTCGCTCCAAAGGCCTGGGCAAAATAACGAAGCGCTGCAGCTAATTCTCCATTGGCCCCGCCAAACTGTTCCAGCAGCAGGGTAGCAAATGCGGGATCAGGCTTTGACACCCGTGCATTGAATTGTAATTCTTTAACATGGTAAAACATAATGATTAAATTTAAGGTGAAGGTTTATCCGGAAGGCCATATAATACCATGCCAACAAGCCAATATATGTGTAATAAATTCTATGCATGTATTTCACATTAATACCAGGATGTAATGAGTTTTGTTTGCCTACGAAAGTTCTGTTTATTGCGTCTAAACAAAATTTACATTTTGTAGATTCGCCAGAAGAACCTGCAGAAATATATCCGCTATTTACCGAGACTGTTTAGAACCTTGTTTCACTTCTTGGACGCATCATAACATAAATAGGAAAATGCTTCACCGGCATATATCCGATGCGTGTAATGATGAATGGATAATCTGCTTTTAAAATCACTAATACAAAAATCTAAAGTATGCCAACGTCAGCAGGGATTTAAAATTACAGTAGTCCGCCGCAAGAAAACCAGGCAGCTTACTTTTTATGGGCTAATTCTTTCCAATCCTTTTCATTTACTGTAACGCCAAATTTCTTCGCTGCCTTTTTAATATTTTCAAAAGCTTCTTTACGTTCTGTATCAGTAACATCTTTTACCTGGTCAAACCGCGCCATTGCATTGCGTACGTGGGATGCATCTTCAAGCGGCTCTTTGCGTTGCTTTGGAAAAGCAAACTTTTTATCACCAAGTTTATTCTTATCTGCAGCAGCCAGTTTGCCATGTGGCGATTCCCTTTTCTTTGTTGTTTTCGTAGCCATTTTTATAAGTTTATAATATACAATAAGGTCTAAATTTTATAACATATTTCATGCCGCAAGACTAATGATAAAGTCTTTTCCTGCAGGCGCCCAACCAGACCTACCGCCCTTGTTCGTGGCACATGAAACAATTTGTTTAGTTTGAAACCAAGCCCGCGGAGAAACCAAATTTATTTACAGCGATATACTGCGTTGCAGGCCCACGTAATTACAAAACAGGTTAAGGATTTTTTTTAACAGGCTATCTTCGGTAGTCTTTTTTATTTTCGGTAGGCGTAAGAGTGATATGCTAATTAAGCTTTTACAAAAAGTTTTCATTCTTTCTGCTTTATGTTGGCTTTCGCGCCTACATCATGCAATATTGAGTAATGCATTAGCTAATCAAAATATGCAATTATATTTTATTCTTTTTGGTTCATACAGATTCTGTTGACTGGAGGTTCTCCTTCTACCTGCGAGAGGGTGGCAAGAGTTATAGCCTTAAAAGTTTTTCACAAAGCAAAATACCAGCAGAACAACAATTGCAGTTTGTGTTAGACGACTGGTCGCTAAAGGTTGCAACAAATAGTATAGACAGCATTATATATTACTGGGCAGATGATGCAATTATATTAGACCATGGCAAAAACGTAAACGGCAAATCAGCCATACGGCAAATGATGCAGAACATGAGCAACATTGCTTTCCGTAATAATAATGCCTCGCACTACTGTAGAGATATAAATATATTCCTCAGCCTTTTCCACTAGCCCAGTACCAACCGGATTGTTATGGATATATTCTAACTTTTGTACCGCGAATTCAGGCATGTAAATAACCTTAGGTTCATTATCGTACTAACAGCACCCGCATTTACAGGGGCTATAAAGTGTTGTAATACTGAAAAGAAAGATTGATCTTAAAAAACTGGATTTGGTTACAAAGTCCCTGCGGAACACTAATCCGAACTCTTTCATTGTTTTTAAAATTCTAGTAGTTAAAAACTAATGACAACCCAGCTTTCAAAATTGGACAAATTTGGAGAAATATTTTTTTCTGTTGAGTTCGGCATGGTGGTCGGTAAAATAACAGCCTTTCTTCCTGGCGGGTGTTTCACCTGGCATTCTTCAGCACAATTTATCCATTAAATGTGTAAGTATATTAAATCCGAAATATTATTCGGAAATGT
>JALYYM010000629.1 GCA_030946565.1 Bacteroidota bacterium
CTGTGGCGTTATATCTTTTTTATTAATATTCCTATCGGTTTGGCTTCAATTATTATTCTCTGGTTAAAAGTAAAGGAAAGCAGGGATGAGGCGACTAACCATTCTCTGGACTATCCTGGAGGCGTAACGATAATATTAGGATTAGCAATGCTCACTTTTGGCTTTTTAAGAATCCCTGATACTGGATTTCAAAACTGGCAGGTTGGTGTTGCTTTGATTGGCGGCTTATCTATGTTGATATTTTTTATTTTTATAGAAAAAAATAGCAGTTACCCGATGATGCCGTTGTCACTTTTTACAAACCGTATGTTCAGCGGCGTTAATCTGCTTACGTTCTTTTTATACGCAGGGTTAAGTGGCGGTATGCTGTTTCTTACACTTAACCTCGTGCAGGCGCAAGGTTATAGCCAGTTGCAAGCAGGCTTAACTCTTTTGCCCTTTACTATTTTAATGGTAATAATTGCCCGCTTGTCAGGAAGTCTCGTTGATAGGTATGGGCCAAGATGGTTACTTATTTTAGGACCTTCAGCAGCCGGATTGGGTTTGTTATTTTTATCTTTTGTCAAAAGAACTGCTGGTCCACAGGAATATTGGGAAACTTTTTTCCCGGGTATATGTTGTTTTGGATTGGGAATGTCTTTTACGGTAGCTCCGCTCACGACGACTGTCATGAGCTCTTTAGAAGATAAGTATGCCGGAACTGCTTCTGGAATAAATAATGCAATGACACGCATTGCCAGTGTGTTTGCTAACGCAATTTTTGGCGCAATAGCGATTTTATTTTTCACTTTTTCTCTTAGGAAAGAAATAACCTCGCTTCCATTGGATGATGCTTCTAAAAAAACTGTTCTGTTACAAGCATCCAATTTAGGAAATGCCGCAGTTCCGGTAAATATTGAAGTTGATAAAAAAGCGATTGTCATAAAAGCCTACAAGAATGGCTTTATAGCTGCTTACAGTGCTGTCATGAAACTATGTTCAGCGCTTGCATTCATTGGAGCATTGATGTCTTTTTTATTTGTTGAGAATATAAAAGCTGAAACAAAGAAAACCGCAAAATTTAGATTATCCGGGTTATAAATTTTTAAATGATAAATCAAAAATTGAGAATATGAAAATCACATCTGGCATGAATGCTGAAAACACACCACTATGGCCGGAATTAAGTTACGAAAGCTGGAAAGATACTCTTGCTACTCTTCATCTATGGACGCAGATAGTGGGAAAGATACGGCTTAGAAAAACGCCCTGGACCAATCATTCCTGGCATGTAACATTAAGTGTTTCTCCTACTGGCCTTACAACCGGAAGTATTCCGTTTGATAAAGGAATATTTCAGATTGATTTTGACTTTGTGCACGATTTATTAGTAATCACATCAAGTTCAGGCAAAGAAGAACAAATAAAATTGTACGCAAGAACGGTCGCTAGTTTTTATAAAGAATTGTTTGAAAAATTAAACCTGGCAGGCATTGAAGTATTGATATACGCATCGCCTAATGAAATCGAACTTGCAATACCTTTTGAAAAGGACGAAATTCACCATTCTTATGATCATGAAAAGATTGGAGAGTTCTGGTCAGCTCTTGTCATGATTAATAATATTTTTACAAAATTCAAGGCAAAATTCATTGGCAAATGCAGTCCTGTCCATTTTTTTTGGGGAGCTTTTGATCTTGCGGTAACAAGATTTTCAGGAAGAACCGCGCCGAAGCACCTTGGCGCTCCCCACATGCCACTTGAAGTTATGCAGGAATCTTATTCTCACGAGGTGAGCAGTTGCGGGTTCTGGCCGGGGAATGAACAATTTCCGCAAGCGGTTTTTTATTCCTATTGCTACCCCACACCCGAAGATTTTAGTGCTCAGCATGTGCTGCCTTTGGAAGCGTTTTTCAGTAAAGAAATGGGTGAGTTTATGTTGATGTATAATATAGTTAGAAAATCAAATGATCCGCAAAATATGGTACTGCAATTTTTACAATCCACTTACGAAGCGGCTGCAAAAGTGAGTAATTGGAATAGAAAAGCTTTAGAATTTGATTTTTCGGCCTTTGAAAAATAATTGGAAATGGTTATTGTCAGCCTTTCGTCAACAAAATATCGCCATCTAATAAATGC
>JALYYM010000636.1 GCA_030946565.1 Bacteroidota bacterium
TTTTCAACAATCCTTTTTGAAAGAGAAAGCCCCAGGCCCCATCCTCTTTTTTTTGTTGTAAATCCCGGCTTAAAAACTTTGGCGATATTCTGTTTGCTGATGCCTTTGCCGGTATCAGAAACATCTATAATTATATGGCCCGGGCGCCCCATTATTTTTATACCAATCGAGCCTTTACCTTCTAATGCGTCCAACGCATTTTTCAAAAGATTTTCAATTACCCAATCAAATAACGGTCCTGAAATTTTTGCTATAACAGGAGTTTGCTGCGGCGCATCTATGGTAAAATTTACTTTATCAGGAGCACGTCTTTTTATATATGCAACCATCTTCTCCACCTGGTCAGTTATGTTGTATTCTTCCAGCTTGGGCGTGCTGCCTATTTTCCCAAAACGATCGCTTATAAGTTTTAGCCTGTTTACATCTTTCTCCATTTCGCCCGAGATAGACAGGCTTGCTTTGTTTTCTTTAAGCATTTCTACCCAACCCTCAAGAGATGAAATAGGCGTGCCGAGCTGGTGTGCGGTTTCTTTGGCCATGCCGGCCCATACCTGGTTTTGTGTGGATTTATTGCGGGCGGAAATTGCGTACAAAGTGATAAAAATAAAAAGGGCAACAATAAACAATTGCACCAGTGGATAATATTTCACCTGCTTTAATAATACTGAATCGCCGTAGTAGTATTTATCGGCAACATAAGGCTCCTTACTTAATACCAGCAGTATCGGAGGATGTGCAGATTTAAATTCTGCTAATTTTTTTTTAATATAATTTTTTGATGAGCGTATCTCGTTAGAATCTAAATTTCGTGTATCAATTATGCTGTCTCCCTCATTGGTTTGTATGATGGGAATGTCCGCATTTTCCTGTTGAATCTGGCTGGCAAGCGCCAGGTCCGCATTCTCAGAAGAGGCAGCGATATATTTATTTGCTTCTACCCACTGGCTTATTTTCTGTCGTTCTTCTGATTCAATTTTTTTTGCTAAAAGATTTGAATAAAAAATAGTGCCCACAACAATGGCTACTGCCAACAATGCAAGTCCTGTACGTAAATTTATTAGTTGCCTGAGCATAAATGAATGTCGTCAAATCTAAAATCTATTTCCGATAATTATCGGAACTACATACTAAAATCTTTTATGTTTGTAATAATCTTTAAACCATCATCCTTGCAATCATTGCCATCTGTAGCGGTCGTAATACTTAACTGGAACGGAAAACATTTTCTTGAAAAATTTCTTCCTTCGGTACTCGCTTCAGCTTACGATAATTTCTCAGTGATCGTAGCCGACAATGCTTCAACAGATGATTCTATTTCTTTTTTGCGTAAATATTTTCCGGCAATAAGATTATTAATAAGTGACGTTAATGAAGGTTTTTCCAAAGGTTATAATTCAGCCCTTAAAAAGGTTAATGCTGATTATTATATTTTATTAAATAGCGATGTAGAAGTAACGCCAGGCTGGATCAGCCCGATAATTTCGCTGATGGAATCTGATGATAAAATTGCTGCTTGCCAACCTAAAATTCTCTCTTACGAAAATAAAAATCAATTTGAATATGCCGGAGCCAGTGGTGGTTTTATAGATAGCCTTGGGTATCCTTTTGCACGCGGAAGAATATTTGAAACATGCGAAGCTGACAAGGGGCAATACAATTCTATCGAACCTGTTTTTTGGGCAACAGGCGCTGCGTTATTTGTAAGAGCCAGTGTTTTTAATGAGATGAATGGCTTTGATGAATTCTTTTTTGCCCACCAGGAAGAAATTGATTTGTGCTGGCGAATGCAGCGGGCAGGGTATAAAATTTATGTGCAGCCTTCTTCTGAAGTTTATCATGTAGGAGGCGGCACTTTGCCGATGGGTGATAGAAAAAAAGTCTTTTTAAATTTCAGGAACAACCTGGTGATGATGGCGAAGAATCTTCCATTAGGTGAATCATTATGTAAGCTGCCGGCAAGAATTTTTTTAGATATGATTGCTGCATACCGTTCGCTGTTACAAACAAACTTCAGCACATTTATCTCAATTGCGAGCGCACACATGCATTTTGTAAAATGGATATTTGCGGGTAAGCGTGGGCGTAAGTTGCCAAAAATAAAGATGCATAATTTGACCGGCGTTTACAACGGCAGTATCGCTTGGAAATATTTTGCCGATAAGAAAGAAACTTTTTCTGAAATTGTTTTCGGCAAAAAATGATTTTTAAGATCAATGATTTATTTTTGCCTCGCTCTAAAGAAGTCTTTTAGACAAAATTTAAAATATGGAACACGAAGAAGTATCAGACGGCCTCGACAAGGATATTGCTCATAATTGGGTTTCCTCTTCACGTTTTCTTTTTTATTGCCAGTTGATAATATTTGCAGCGCTCGTGTTGGGCGGTTGTTATACGATGTACCAGCATAGGTACAAAGGCAAGCCTGAAGTGGAAGTGCCGGGTAATACCCAATTCAATCCACAGTACAAATAAATTTTGCTTACAAGGCGGTAATGGCTATTTTTGCCGTCCATTTTTAAGTTCTTAAACATTTTTGCGGAAGTAGCTCATTTGGTAGAGCACGACCTTGCCAAGGTCGGGGTGGCCGGTTCGAGCCCGGTCTTCCGCTCACATTATCCCGGCTCTGTCGGGATTTTTTTTGAACACAAACAAGATGTTTACCCGGGTGGTGGAACTGGTAGACACGCAGGACTTAAAATCCTGTTTGCAGCAATGCAAGTGTGGGTTCAACTCCCATCCCGGGTACAAGGCCTCAGGTAGCAACTGGGGCTTTTTTATTTATATATTTTATCTACATTTTATATTCAAAATCATTGCCCCTATCATAAGGACGCCTGAGAATATAATGGCAAGATTCAACCGGCAAAACAAGGCTTTCAGGAATTACAAAAAAGAAGAGTTAGACAATTATAATTATGCATTAAGCCAGACCTGGTAATGAGTTCGGTAAAAGATATAAAATTTACTTTGAAGTGGTGGAAGCCTGAAAAGTAACCTCCTTCAATTTTTAATGAACTTACTCGCAGTGAGCAATGAAGAAATTAATTCGTGGCAATGGCAATATTATTACCAGGTAGTTAGAATTTCTATGCAAAACACTACAAGTAAGTCAAGACGACAATCAATGCCAGCTTATATTTTAAATATCAGATTTATAACAGGGGGATAAAACTACGGGGCTTTACCCCCGTATTTTTTATATAATAGGGCAAGCTTGATGGTCTTTATGGACATTAAAGCGGAACACAAATAACACTAGAAATGCAAATCAAATGACGTTAGAAATGAAAATCAATTGCAGAGTTGTCCTGGAGGAAAAATAATTTTCATAGGTCGGATCTTAGTTTTTTTAAAGGAATTCAAAAAATAAAAACCTTTTGGTAGTTTTTCAAGAACTATTTACAGTTTTTCACAAGTGCGAAATTTTCACAGAAACAGAATTTAACCAGAGATGGTAAATTCTTCATAGATATAGGTTATTCAAATCTTCCACAAAAGTCGTACAGTTTGAAACGGCAACGCGTAGTAATTGAGGGAACTTGTTGTAGTAAATTTTCTATAGTTAAATTCCTGGCGGAATAACGTTATGTATTTTCGCAAGGGAGTTGATGTCAACAATATTTTTGCAATTAAGTTTTTTAAATATTCTTGCTTTATGCGTGCCAATTGTAGAAGTATGGAGATTAAGCTTTTCGCTGATTTCACTTACAGATTCTCCCTTCATGAGGTATTGAATTATCTTAAATTCCTGCGGAGATAAACTATCGAAAGGGTTGAAAGATTTATTTCCCAGGGCTTCTTCTGTAAGTGACCGGCTCAAAGAAGTACTAAGGTATCGTTTGTCATTTAATATAGTTTCTATGGCTTTTTTTATCTCTGCTTCCGGCGCATCTTTACCTATATAACCCTGGGCGCCGAGCATCAGGTATTTTTTTGCATAGATTTCTTCAGCATTCATACTCAGCATCAAAATTTTTGACTCAGGTTTTACTGCCATAATATTACTTACCAATCCAAATGAATCAGTGCCCGGCATGTTTACATCAAGTATCAACAGGTCGTAATCTTTTTGCTTTATTTTTTCAAATGCAATATTTCCATCTGGTGCCTCATCTATTACTGAGTGAGGGATAAGGCACTCAATAAACATCTTAAGGCCTGCTCTTATTATTACATGATCATCAACCAATAAAATATTCTTCATTCTTAAAAATATTTGAGTAAAGTAGTTTAGTTTTTAGTGCGCTTTTTAATCGCACTCGTGCTTTTAAGTTTGGGTTTTTCAATATACAGGCATCTAAAGGCATTTTCTTTAGGCAATAAAAAGCTTTGCTCATAACTTCAGCGGTAACAATTATGAAACGGTGTTTGCTATTATTAGCAATGGATATTTTGTAGCTGCAATTACCGGCCATTCGTTATGGTTTCTTTGGGGAACGGGGCCGCTAAAAGTTTAGATTTTTCAAGTACAATTGCGAAATTAATAAAAAAAAAATTGGGTAGTAATACCGGTAGTGTAATTTAATATGAAAAATATCAACCAAATAAATCGCTGCTAAGGTATCTGTCTCCGCGATCACATGCTATAAAAACAATCACACCTGTGGTAAGCTCACCGGCAAGCCGCATAGCCGCAGAAACCGCACCGCCACTGCTCATGCCTGCAAAAATTCCTTCCTCTTTTGCAAGCCGGCGTGTGTAATTTATTGCATCCTGTTCCGAGACATCCATGATCCTGTCAACGCGAGATGGTTCAAAAATTTTAGGAAGATATTCTGCGGGCCATCTTCTTATGCCAGGTATGGATGCTTCTTCGGTTGGCTGGCAACCTATTATCTGTATTTCATTATTTTGCTCTTTCAGGTACCGGCTGCAGCCCATGATAGTTCCTGTAGTTCCCATTGAACTTACGAAGTGGGTGATGGATTTATTTGTATCTCTCCATATTTCCGGCCCGGTAGTTTTATAATGTGCCTTGTAGTTATCAGGATTTGCAAATTGATTGAGCAAATAGTATTCACCCTTAGCGCCCTTTTCATCAGCATAATCGCGGCACGCTTCTATACTTTCAAGCAAAGTAACTTTTGCCCCAAAAGCTTCCATCGTCAACACTCTTTCACGGGTGGAAGAGGAAGGCATGGCGAGTTCTATTTCCAGCCCAAAAATTTTTGCCATCAACGCCATCGCTATTCCGGTGTTTCCACTTGTGGCTTCAATAAGTTTTGTTTCTTTATTGATATCGCCACGCTGCAGCGCACTGCTTATCATATTCAATGCAGGCCTGTCTTTCACACTTCCTCCCGGATTGTTGCCCTCGAGTTTTGCGTAAATCCTCACGCCTTCTATTTTATTTATATGTTGAATTTCTACCAGAGGCGTGTTGCCCACGGTATCCAATATCGTTGCCATTCATTTAATTTAATAGGTTAAAATTTTTCCCTCGAGAACAGTGAGTTCCGGTTTATGATAGACCAATGTGCCCGGCGGGATGCTTTTAGTAAGCCATACATTTCCTCCTATCACGCTGTGGTGGCCAATTACAGTGCCTCCTCCTAAAATAGTGGCACCCGAATAAATTACTACATGATCTTCTACAGTTGGATGGCGCTTGGTAGATGCCATTAACTTATCAACGCTTAATGCGCCTAAAGTTACGCC
>JALYYM010000598.1 GCA_030946565.1 Bacteroidota bacterium
CAGATAAAGCAATTTTATTTCCCTTTAAAGGATTATTAATATTCTTAGGATCCTGCAGGGTAGGCTCTATCTGGTACCAGGCGATCTTCGCCCTGTTTTTTCCATAATCAAGGTTATCATTGAGGCCGGCTTCAGGAAAAAGAATATTTGTGCCGGTAATATCAGTTGCGCCAAATGGTGTTGATGCAAGGGCCCACGCTATGGGAGGAAAGCGCAGGTCAATATCACTTTTACTGCCCTCGAAATTGTCAATATAAATTACCCCATTGCTGCCACGCCCGATTTGCGGGGCATGCCCGGGTTTCAAAAAAGCAACTTCTGCATAAGAGTTAATGGCTGAGGGCGCAGTGGTGCTGTAAAAAGGCAGCTTGTTCAATAGCTTGGTAAGCCTCGGTACCTCGCGCCTGTAGTTTGCGTCCAGCCCATACATTGTATTCTTAATAGGGTCTTCGCCATAGTCAACTTTGGTGAAGAAAGGCCTTTCGCTTAGCCTTACCATGGTTGCTCCCAGCGATAATTGTTCTTTGGCCGTATTCTTCGCCAGGTAATCCAACCGCAATCCCATATAACTTTTCGACTGGAGCCCGAACGTAGCATTATTTTCAAAATTCACCTGTACGGGCAGGCCGGCGTTTATTATTGCCTGGTTAATTACTTTGATAGTGCCAAGATCATAGTTAATAGTATAATCAATATTCTCACTGAGATGTTGTCCGCCTGCTGATACCGTCACTGAACCGGGCGGAATATTATAACCAATACTTATGTCGGATGAAGAAGATGATTTGGCGGACCCTTTAATAACAAACCTGTCAAGGTTAGGAAATTGTTGGGCAACTGCTTTAATGGAATCATACAAAGGATAAAAGAGACTATCTTTTGCAATGGTAGTGTCAGTAAATATTTTCGGTGCAAGGTCCCGCCCAAAAGGTTCCAATAGTGGAAACATAACCCTGCTATATTGAGGGATAACCGTATATCCTTCCACATAGTCAAATACGCCATCTGGCTGCGGATCATTTTGATTGTTAAGCCTGTCAAGATTTATCAGGGTTAAAATTGGCGTTCCCTGGTTAAGGTCTCCGAAAGGAAGGTATCTTTTCGCTCCCAACCCTGGTTGCTCATACAAAACGTTCAGCTTAAAGTCAGTGCGGTCAAGTGTCCCGAAGCCCACACTGTAAACATTTTTCATCATCAATTGCCAGATAGGTAGCGTCGGGCGTTGCGAGGTTGCTTTCAATAATTTTAAAAACAAAACTTTTTGATTACTTGATAAAGAATCAGGTGGTACATCTTGTGAAAATTCTCCCACCTGGTAAATGGCGCCATTGTAAGAATATTGATAAGCCACTGCCAATACTTCATCAGGCTGAAGGGGCTGGCTTAAAGAAAGAAATCCGACTTTGGAATTGTAGATGTATTGAGTTGAATCAAGTTTTCTTGCAAATGTTTTTTCAAAATCCTGCACGGGGCTAAGCCCCATGCCGATTAGCTGGTTAGTGATCAATGCAGGATTACGGCTTTGTGAATTGCTGGTAATACTTTGGTATTCTGAATTTGTAGCGTTTGCAGGCAATGCCCCATTCACGGTGAAGGGGCGGAAGGGATTGGATTCCCCAAGATCCATTAAGCCAACAACGTCTCTTGCTTCTGTTGTAGTTCCATTTCTATTAGTAACCCATACCTCCAACCTCAGGATTTGCACGGGCGTTGTTACAGCCGGCAAGTTGCTCATTACTTTATTGTAATTATTTTTGAAATACTGCGCAAGTAAGAAATGCCTGTTCTCTTCGTATTCATCGGCTTTAAATTCAAATTGCTGCGAGGCAGAACCTCCCTGCAAATTCACAGATTGCCGCTGTGACTTTTGATTGGCGAGAATGCCGGTTACATACAGTTTACCAAATTGTAATTGCGTTTTAATCCCAAATAACGACTGGGCTCCGGGTATCAAAGTGCTTCTTGATGGAAAGGAAACATTGCCGGCTTCGAAGCGCTTTAAAATTTCGTCATCCGTGCCGCTGTAGTCAAGCTTTAGCTGGTTAGTAAAATCAAAGTTAGCAAGGGTATTATAGCTGATGGGGAATTTAAGCTTGTCGCCAATATTGGCATTTACATTTAACTGTGCGGCCATATTAAAGTCAAAACCACCATTTTTCCTGGCTCTTTCCGGTAGAGTAGGATTTTTAATATTTTGCCCCTGGTAACCTGCAGTGATATCTACATTGCCCTGCGGTTGAATATCAATTTTTCCATTTCCAAATAAACGGTTAAACAGGTTGTCATATATATTCAGCTTAGGCTTTACACGGCCACGATTTAGTATGCTTAAGGTATTCGCTCTTTTTTTGAAATATTCCCTTTCGGATTTCCTGGCTTGTATAGCCATAAATTCATCGAATGTGTAGGAGGTAGGCGTTCTGTAAAAGCGATCACCTATTTTTTCAAAAACATTATATTTTTTAGTTTCAGGATCGTAAGCAACGGAGTCGGTAATATTAGAAGGCGGCGCAAAATCAAATGTGCTTTGAGAATTGGAAATGAAATCTCCTCTCCGGTCGTGAATAGGATAGTGTAAAGTATCTTTTGAAGAATGAAATGTTGAATCCTGTGCAGCTACATTACCGATCGTTGCCAACACAAATGACAGGATAAGAACACACACAAGTAACACCCCAAAAAATTTTGGTTGCAATTTTCTTTTAAGCAACATCCGGCAATTAATTAAGGTAGATTTCTCTCAAATAGCTTTTAGGGCTTTTTTTATTAATTCTTCAAGGGTGTTTATTGTTGAACCAGAAAGTGCGATTTTTTTGATTGCCTGTTCTGCAACAGGCCTTCCAATTCCCAGTGCCACCAATGCATTTAACGCGTCTTGCTCCAAAGTATTGCCATGAGCGCTAACACCGGGAACAGTTGAAGACAATTTAGAGACTTTATCCCTCAACTCAAGCACAAGCCGCTCTGCAGTTTTTCTTCCTATACCTTTTACGCCTTCCAGCAAATGTGCATTATTTTGCATTATTGCATTGCTGATTTCTGCCGGCTTCATGTTAGACAGCATCATTCTTGCCGTAGCTGCACCTACGCCGGAAACACTTATCAACATTACAAACATTTCTTTTTCCATTGCATCATAAAAGCCATATAACGTGTGTGCATCTTCTTTTACCTGCAGGTAAGTATATAATTTTCCTTCTTCTAAATTTTGAATATGAGAATATGTATTCAGGCTAATATTTACATTATATCCTACTCCATTAACATCAACATATACAACTGTTGGATTTTTGTAAGCAAATTTTCCTGATAAATACGCGATCATATTAGATGCTTGAACCTCGGTTTTAGAGCGTCAAAAATAAGTAATTCAACTTTATGCGATGAATATAAAATAATTATAAAACCTACGAATTATGTAATAGGCAAGATGTAGTACTTTTATCAACTAAAAAAAATCTGTAAACTATAAATGGATAAAAAAATATCGGCTGCCATCACAGCGACCGGCGCGTACGTACCCGAATACCGCCTTACAAATGCTGAACTTGAAACGATGGTTGATACAAGTGATGAATGGATAAAAACCAGGACGGGAGTCGAAGAAAGAAGAATATTAAAAGGTGCTAATAAGGGTGTATCTGAAATGGCTATTCCTGCCGTGTTGGAGCTTTGTAAAAAAAGAGGGATAGATCCTATAGAAATAGATTGCCTGATATGCTGCACGGTTACACCAGATATGACTTTTCCTGCCACAGCTAATATCATTACCTATAAAATAGGCGCTACCAAAGCATTTGGCTTTGATCTTTCGGCAGCCTGTTCCGGATTTTTATTTGGCGTTACCACCGGTGCATCGTTTATTGAAAGCGGGCGTTATAAAAAAGTAGTGATTGTTGGGACAGATAAGATGAGCGGCATTGTTGACTACAGCGACCGCACTACCTGTATACTTTTCGGAGATGCTGCGGGGGCAATTTTACTGGAGCCAAATGATGAAGGATATGGAGTAAAGGATAGCCTTTTAAAAACAGATGGCATTGGGATTGAATATTTGAAAATGGTAGCCGGTGGTTCAAAAAAACCAGCGTCTATTGATACGGTAATGGCTAAAGAACACTACATATACCAGGAAGGCCCGCAGGTGTTTAAGTTTGCTGTAAAAGGTATGGCCGATGTTTCCTACGAATTACTGGAAAGAAATAAACTCACGGGCGATGACATTGCCTGGCTAGTTCCCCACCAGGCTAATAAAAGAATTATTAACGCTACCGCAAAACGTATGGGATTGAGCATGGATAAAGTAATGATCAATATTCAACGCTATGGAAATACTACTTCCGCCACTATTCCTTTGTGTTTGTGGGAGTGGGAGAAGCAGTTGAAAAAAGGAGATAACATCGTATTGGCCGCGTTTGGCGGAGGTTTTACATGGGGTGCTACTTTGGTAAAGTGGGCGTATGATACTGAGTAAGGCAAAATAAGTTTTCAAAGAAAAGTTGTGATTTTAAAATAATTGTAATTATTTTGTAATTACATTATTAATCATAAATTATGGAAGTTTCAGTAATACCAATCGGTAATTCAAAAGGAATAAGATTAACAAAAACGCTAATTGAAAAGTACAATATTAAAGATACAGTTGAATTAATTCTCGAAAAGGAATGTATTATTTTAAAACCTAAAAGTACTCCCCGGAAAGATTGGGAGAAATCATTTAAAAAAATGCATAAAAATGCCGATGATAATTTATTAATAGACGATATTTTTCAAGACGAGAATTTTGAAGAATGGAGCTAAAACAATATCAAATTGTTTTGGTTAATCTTGATCCCACTGTTGGAAGCGAGATGAAAAAGACAAGACCTTGTGTTATCATTTCACCTGATGAAATGAACAAGCATCTAAAGACAATTGTCATCGCTCCCATGACGAGTAATCTGAAAAATTATCCTACAAGAGTTGAGGTAAAGCATCAAAACTTGAAAGGGAGAATAGCCATTGACCAAATAAGAACTATTGACAGGGCCAGGATAATTAAAACTTTAGGTTCACTTGCTGCAAAAGAAATAGGTAATATTAAAATCACGATTCAGGAAACTTACGTGGATTAATTATCGTGTTAGCATTTTAAATTTAATTAAAACAATCGCGGAACAGTTTTTGAAACGTCCTGGATTATTAAATCAAAAAAACAAATCATGGACAAGACAGAAAAGCTTCATCTAATGGAAAAATTACTTCGTGAAGTAGACGATGTAGTGAATACCCAAACATCATTACTCAAAAAGGTTGCACAAATTGAGGCAGAGAATATAAACCTGGGTAACAGGCTACTGGAAAAGCAACTTCCGGAGATACATTCAAAGGCTGACGAAGCTTTAACCAGCGCCACAACACTGCAAACTGAATTTACAGAAGCAAAAGACAAGTTTATTAAAGATAATAAGCTGGACGAAGTACTGCCTGAGTAGCAGTTATTTTTTACAATTTGTGAGATTTCCTTTCACTTTTATTTGCGACGGGCGTTCTGCTATAGACAATAAAGTCTGTAGCAGGTAGCTTGTCTATCCCGTTCTGACGCATCATGGTTATCAACTGTCCCCGATGAAAAGTTTGATGATTAAAAACCTGCACGAGCATTTCGTACACAGGTTGTTTAAAAAATTCTTTTTTTGAATTTTGAT
>JALYYM010000646.1 GCA_030946565.1 Bacteroidota bacterium
GCAAGATGCATTACCTGCTCTACCACGTTCAGCTCTACAAGCCTGTCTGTACGGGCTTCTTCATCCTGCAGATCATCTAACTCTTTCCTATGCAGCCGATATACATCTTTAATATTTCGCAGCCACATGTTCAATATATATTTAAAATCGTGGTTAGTCATCGCTGCTTTAATACCCCCGCAACCGTAGTGCCCGCAAATGATTACGTGCTTTACTTTTAAATGATTTACGGCATAATCCAACACACTTAGTAAGTTAACATCAGTATGCACCACCATATTGGCAATATTCCGGTGTACGAATATTTCGCCCGGTTGGGTGCCGGTAATTTTATCTGCAGGCACGCGACTATCGCTGCAGCCAATCCATAAAAACTCCGGCGTTTGTAAAGCCGATAATCTTTTGAAAAATTCCGGATCAATCCCCACCTGCTCTTGCGCCCATTTTTTATTGGCTGTTAATAATTTTTCGTATGAAGTCATAATTTATATTTTAATTAAAGTGAATAAAAAAAAGCGATATTCCAAATACTTTCTCAAAAACTGAAAGGATATGGGAGATTTAAGAATCGGATGTTTCAACGGAAATGGAGGTTTCAATTTCTTTCTGTATAGTTAAATGATCATCAGAAAAATGCTGGTGCATTGTTTTTTGTGTGCTCTTCTTCACTTCCACTTTTATATTTTTCAGGTGAGCATGTTTTAGAAAATCGTTAATAACTTCTATCACATCCCTGTCAATAAAATCTGCACGTAACGCATCAATTATCACCACTGAATCCGAAGGCACTTCTTCTAATTTCTTTTTCAGAATAGGTTTATTTAAAAATGAAACGTCTTTTCTTAACCTGAATAAATATTTATTGCTGTCATGAACGACAAATACAGAAGCTTTGAAATTACTTCTGAAAGAAAAGAATAAACCGGCGGCGATTCCGATCAATATTCCCGAAAGAAGATCAGTAAATAAAATAGCCGTAACCGTAATGACGAACGGTAAAAACTGGTCGAACCCTTTTTTGTAAAAGGCTTTGAAAATTGAAGGTTTGGCCAATTTAAAACCTATATAAATAAGTACAGCAGCCAAAGCGGAAAGCGGAATCAGGTTCAAAACCTTTGGTATAAAAGCCACACTCAACAGCAAAAAGATACCATGCATAACGCTCGATAATTTTGATTTTGCCCCGGCGCTCACATTCGCAGAAGTTCTTACAATCACTGACGTAAGCGGTAGGCCGCCCAACATTCCTGAAAAAATATTTCCTATCCCTTGTGCTTTTAATTCACGGTTGGTTGGTGTTACTCTTTTGTATGGATCCAATTCGTCTGATGCTTCAATATTCAAAAGAGTTTCAAGACTGGCCACCAGACCGATTGTTATTGCAGCCTTCCACACATTTGTGTTAAGTATAAATTCAAACGATGGAAAGGTAAAAAAGGAAGTAAACTCTTTCAAAGATCCGGCGATAGGAATGGAAACTATATGGTTACCTTTTAAAGACCACGGATGGCTAAGGTTTTGAAATAATACATTAATTAAAACGCCACATAGCACAACAACTAACGGGGCAGGAATCAATTTAAATATCTTACTCTTTTTTACTAACACTTTATCCCAGAGTATTTGAATAAGGATAGATATAACGCCGATGATTAATGCCAAAGGCGCACTGTGTTTGATTGATTGAATGATGCTGCTGAAAGTATTTCCTTCATTCTTTTCAATGAATGAATCATCGCCTTCAAAGTCAGCATCATACCCTATTAAATGTGGAATTTGTTTTAATATTAGAATGAGGCCAATGGCTGCTAACATTCCTTTTATAACCGAAGAGGGAATGTAATCCCCAATAACACCTGCTTTAAGAAAGCCCAGTAAAACCTGGAAAACTCCCGCAATAACTACGGCTAATAAAAAAGCTTCGAAGGCCGGCAGTGTAGCAAGGGCCGTAGCTACCACTACTGTAAGCCCGGCCGCAGGGCCACTAACACTTAGTGAGGAACCGCTCAATGAGCCAATCACGATTCCACCGATTATGCCTCCTATTATACCGGCAAACATTGGCGCTCCGGAGCCGAGTGCGATACCCAAACATAATGGTAACGCCACTAAAAACACAACCAATGATGCGGACATATCCGCACCAAAATTTTTAAAAATCTTTTGCATTGTTCTAATATTTTTTGAAATGGAAATAATAGTATCACCTGCTACACAAGTCAGCAGTAACTAATAAGTAAAATAAAAACTTAGCAAAAGATATCCGGCGGAGGCGTTTGCACATCACTCGCCGGCAGGAAAGGAAGTGTTTCAGAAAAATGAAGGTATTGAGATTGACCTGTAGTATTAAAACCATTGTCACTGCCAAAGTTTGCAGCAAGGGGAAACCATTTAGCATCCATAAACCCGGCTGTCGATTTTGAAGCTCCGGTCTCAGGTAATTCTTCTGTCATAGTTGCCCCTGCAATTAAATTTCCTACCTGCCGCAGGGGTAATAGCTGCGTGATAAATACTGAAAGAAAAAATATGGTAATGATTTTTTTGGCCATCTAAGGGCGCAAATTTAAAACTTCACGGCCGGAAAAAAAAGTTGCGTGTGTTAATAAACCCACATTATACAAGCATATTGATAATGCGTTTACATATTCAACCCGCCACAGGTGCTAATCACCTGGCCTGTAACATACGAACTCATATCACTTGCAAGAAATAAAGCAACATCTGCTATTTCGCTTGCCTGGCCAAAACGGCCTAGAGGAATTTTATCCAAAAAAGATTTAGCGGCGTCACCTTCTTTTAAATAATGGGTCATATCAGTTTCTACAAAGCCGGGCGCAATTGCGTTGCACCTAACATTACGGCTGCCCAGTTCTGCGGCTATAGATTTGGTAAAGCCTATTATTCCTGCCTTACTTGCTGCATAACTGCTTTGCCCCGCATTGCCGCGGATACCTATAATCGAACTCATATTAATGATGCTTCCCTTTCTTGCTTTCATCATCGGGCGAATGACCTGCTTGGTCATATTGAAAACACTTTTAAGATTGGTTGTCATTACTTCATCCCACTGCTCAGGTGTCATACGCAATAAAAGATTATCTCTTGAAATGCCGGCATT
>JALYYM010000690.1 GCA_030946565.1 Bacteroidota bacterium
CCATTGTCAATATTGCCCAAAACTTTATTGGGAGATGCGAAAGGATTACCGATGCTCTGATAAGCAAATTCCATAGTGAGCCAGAAATAATAAGTCGTCCTGTCTATATTGCTAAGCTTAAGAACAACTGTATCGCCATGGCGAAATGAATTGTCGTTGAATCCTTTCGACTCGTTGCGGTCAATGCCAGGGTCGAGCCGGAGATCGTAAGTTGTACCATCAATCAATTGATCATCAAAAACCGACTGAAGGCCGGGATAAAATGGTGCGCTGTTTTGCCTGGTGTAATATCTTATATAATTCCCGAGTCCCGGCGGATCAGTTGCTCTCACAATTACTATTACTTTGGATGTATCGGTAGTAAACGGTGCGGGCTCCCACCAGAGAGAATCAATTTTTTTTGCGATGGGTGGTATCGTTGTTGTTGCGTGGTAGTCAGTATTGTTGGCAATTATTTTCAAATCGTATTTTGTGTTTACTTCGCCTACAAAAGCTCCGGATAAGTTCGCACTATCAATAGAGTAATAGTAAACTTTGTTTCCACCTGCTGAATCAATACTATATTCTTTCAGTGTTTGTGTTTTACTTCCGTTTGAAACAGATACTGTGGCGTCATGAACGAAAGTGCCTGCTAACAATGCAGGGGAAATTTTACTGAAATAGTCAAAACTCCTGGAGAGGATTACGATTGGTGGTTGCCCATTTTCGATAGATGCGTCTACCACAAGGAGATCGGGAGCTTCTTTTAGTTTGAAATCAATGTTTTTTTCACATGATAAAAGAAAGAGACCACAAAATAATAGCAGCGAGATTTTCATTGATACAAAATTAAATAATCAACGTATGAATTTGAGCTAACCTTTTTATTCAGGTATGAGGCGTCATTAATTTTAATAAAAATCCTATAAAATAAAAACCCTTCAAAAATTGAAGGGTTTTTATTTAAGCAAAAAAACTTTATCCCAAATATGCTTTAAGAGCGCTGCTATACCTTGCCTTTTGAAGGCGCTTGATAGCCCTTTCCTTAATTTGGCGAATACGCTCTTTGGTCAAATCATACTTCTGGCCAATCTGCTCGATCGTCACGCCGTTTTCACCATCAAGGCCAAAATATGCATTGACTATCTCAGCTTCACGGGGGCTTAAAGATTTCAACACACGACGAATTTCATTCTTCAATGAATCGTGCATTACATCCTCGTCTGTTTCACCGGGGCCTTTTAAAAGATCACCCATTGCCACGTCTTCAGCCTCGTGTACCGGTGCGTCCAGGGAAGTATGCCGGGTATTGCTTTGAAAAATATTATTAATTTCTGTTTCGCTCATTTCAAGAATTTCAGAAAGCTCTTCAGTAGAAGGTTCTCTTTCATGTTCCTGTTCAAAAGCCATGTAGGCTTTATTAGCTTTATTGTATGTGCCAATTTTGTTTTGAGGCAAGCGGACTAATCTGCCCTGCTCTGCCAACGCTTGTAAAATAGATTGGCGAATCCACCATACAGCATATGAAATAAATTTGAAACCTTTGGTTTCATCAAAGCGTTGTGCCGCTTTAATTAAGCCGAGGTTGCCCTCGTTAATAAGATCACTTAATGATAATCCCTGGTGCTGATACTGTTTTGCAACTGAAACTACGAAACGTAGGTTGGCTGTTGTGAGACGCTCTAAAGCTCTCTGGTCGCCCATTTTAATTTTCTGTGCTAAAATAGTTTCCTCTTCCGGTGTAATCATTCCAATCTTGGAAATCTCCTGCAAATATTTCTCAACCGCTTGTGAATCACGGTTGGTAATTTGAGTAGCAATTTTAAGTTGCCTCATGTGTGTTTATAATTATTGATTAATATACGAATTCAGGACACTAAAAGTTGGGAAGATGCTGCAAATGCGGTGTTAATAAATAATTCTCCCAAAACTTTTGCAAATTTACAACCCACTATCGGCATTTCATAAACTTTAATCTTTAAATATGAATTAAATGCAAAAGATTAGTGATAATGCTGAATTTCATAAAAAAATAATGTTTGAGAGTTAATCTTCAATAATTTAGCCAAATGATAGATTTTAGGTCGGATACCTTTACGAAACCAACTTCCGGAATGTTGGAAGCCATGTTTAACGCCACTGTTGGCGATGATGTTTTTGGGGAAGATCCAACAGTAAATCTTTTAGAATCTTTAACTGCTGAGATGTTTGGGATGGAATCAGGAATATTTTGCCCAAGTGGTACCATGACCAACCAGGTTGCAATAAAATGCCACACCCAGCCCGGAGATGAAGTGATATGCGATAAACTAAGCCACGTTTATATTTATGAAGGCGGCGGAATTGCGTTCAATTCCGGTTGCCAGGTAAAACCTTTGGAGGGTAACAGGGGAAGAATAAACGCCGAGCTGGTGGAGGCTGCAATAAATCCGGATGATGTGCATAAGGCAGTTAGCCGGTTGGTGTGCGTTGAAAATTCAGCTAATCGCGGCGGGGGAAGTTGTTACGATTTTACTGATTTGCAATTAATTAAAGAGGTATGCCTAAAAAACGACTTGAAGTTTCACTTAGATGGAGCGAGGTTATTCAATGCAATTGTGGAGCGCTCAGAAACAACCAAAAATTATGGAGAACTATTCGACAGTATTTCCATTTGCTTAAGTAAAGGCCTCGGTGCTCCCGTGGGGAGTGTGCTATTGGGGAAAAAAGATTTTATTGATAAAGCCCGTCGCGTAAGAAAAGTGTTTGGGGGTGGAATGCGGCAGGCAGGTTACCTTGCTGCGGCTGGCATTTATGCCTTAGAAAATAATATTGAAAGATTGAGTATTGATCATATTCATGCAAAAGAAATTGCAGCAGCCTTATTAAAAAAAGATTTTACGGGAAAAATGTTCCCTGTAGAAACAAACATTATCATTTTTGAAGTAAAAGGTTCTTATACGGCGCAAAGCCTGGCTGAAGCTTTTCGGGAATATGGAGTGCTTGTAATTCCTATTTCCACTACACAAATAAGAATGGTACTTCACCTTGATATAAGTGAAAGAATGGTGAAGGATACAATCAAGACTATAGAAAGTTTATAGGCAAATGGCCTGGGCGTTTTTTATTGAATTTCTTCTGCAAATACAATTCCTGGTAAAAGTAACAAGTGCATCATTTTTGCTTCCATATACTAACTTCGTTCTCATCTTATAAAAAATAAAATTATGCTTCCCAAAGTAAATCCAACTGAAACAGGATCGTGGCAATCGCTGCTCCTTCATTTTGAAGAAATGAAACACATACAAATAAAGGAACTGTTTAAAGAAGACGCTGAAAGGTTTGAAAAATATTCATTCGCAGTTCCTGAGATCGTGTGTGATTTTTCTAAAAATATTATAAATGATAAAACGCTGCAATTGCTTTTGGAACTTGCCAATGAATGTGATCTTGAGCAGGCAATAACTGCAATGTTTTCAGGCGAAGCCATTAATGAAACTGAAGGCAGGCCGGTGTTACATACTGCTCTGAGAAATTTTTCCGGTGAGCCCGTGTTAGTTGATGGAAAAGATGTAATGCCGGAGGTAAAAAAAGTGCAGGAACAAATGAAATCCTTTTGTACTAAAATACATAGTGGTGAGTGGAAAGGTTATTCAGGCAAAAAAATTAAATACATTGTAAATATCGGCATCGGAGGCAGTGACCTCGGGCCTGTAATGGTAACAGAAGCGTTGAAACCGTATAAGGTCCCGGATATAGAGACATTTTTTGTAAGCAATATTGATGGTACAGATCTCGCTGAAGTGTTGAAGAAAGTTGTTCCGGATGAAACCTTGTTTTTGATTGCCTCCAAAACCTTTACGACGCAGGAAACCATGACCAATGCTCATTCTGCAAGAGATTGGTTTTTGAAAACAGCGCAAGATGAAAAAGCAGTAGCCAGGCATTTTGTTGCGCTAAGCACTAATGAAAAAGATGTAAAAGAGTTTGGGATTGATGTTGAAAATATGTTTGTGTTTTGGGATTGGGTTGGGGGCCGTTATAGCTTGTGGAGTTCCATAGGCCTGTCAATCGCCCTTACAATTGGGTATGATAATTTCGAAGAGCTTTTAAAAGGCGCTTACGAAGTTGATCTTCATTTTAAGGAAAAATCTTTTGAGAAAAATGTCCCGGTTTTAATGGCGTTAATAAGCCTTTGGTATATCAATTTTTTTGGTGCGCAATCGGAAGCAATACTTCCTTATGACCAATACCTGCATAGGTTTCCGGCATATTTTCAGCAGGGAAATATGGAAAGCAATGGGAAGCATGTGGATCGGAATGGCAATGAAGTAACTTACGCAACCGGGCCGGTAATTTGGGGCGAGCCTGGTACTAATGGCCAGCACGCTTTTTATCAACTAATTCACCAGGGCACGCTTTTAATACCTTGTGATTTTTTAGCAACTGTTCTTACGCATAATCCTATGGGAGAACATCATAAAATATTATTGTCGAATTTCTTTGCCCAAACAGAAGCCTTAATGAACGGCAAAACAAAAGAACAATTAGAAGAAGAAAAGGTTCCTGAATGGCTTATTCCTTTTAAAGAATTTGATGGCAATAAACCAACCAATTCATTTCTTGTTACAAAAATAACTCCCACTACCCTTGGCGAACTGATAGCATTATATGAACACAAAATTTTTGTGCAAGGTATCATTTGGAACATTTATAGTTTTGATCAATGGGGCGTGGAACTAGGGAAGCAACTCGCGAAAAGTATTTTGCCTGAATTGCAGAATGATGATGAGGTGACTTCTCACGATTCATCAACGAATGGGCTGATAAATACTTATAAGAGGTTGAGGCAATAATAAAGATCAATAGGCAATGGTCAATGGTCAATAAATGAATATGGAATATTGAATCATTAGGCATCCTACTTAAGATATTCTTTTGTTGGCCGCTCTTATTTTTTTTACTAAATGGAATACAAATTATTTGCTATGAAAAATTTGCAACTCTCAATCCTGTCATCGCTTATTTTTTCAGATGTTAATGCGCAGAATGATCGCCCGGTAAAACCTCATAATTTTCAATCCCCCAGAATATTTGTGATACCTCCCGGAAGCAACAATAGCAAAAATATTTACGCTCTCAATCAACATAATAAAGCCACCTTTCTTTACAATACAGGCAAGGGAAAATTATATAGAAGCTTTCAGCAAGGAGAAATACCCGGCATAAAAAAGGGTGTGACCACCCCAATGCCGAATGCTTTGCCAAGATCGGAAATAATTCCTGCGCCAACATTAACCTGTCAAATAAATTTTTAAATTTTAAGGCAAAAAAAATCCTCCCGAATTGAGAGGATTTTTTATAACAAATAATTTATTACCATTTATCAACTTCTTCATCATGCAATGAACTACCTGTTGATGATTCATCAGGGGCAGACAGTTTTTCCTCAGCAGGCTTCGGAGAATCAATTTCAGGAGTTGCCGCTGCAGCAATACCAGTGGGCGCTTCATCTATGTCTTGCTCAGGAGTTCTCTCTTCTATTTTCTCTGCCGGTTTATCCTGTTCTTTATTGGCAACATAAGAATTTCCTTCATAATTTTCGGTATTCTCATGATTGAAAGCATCGAAATCAAAATCAGGCATCAGGTCAGTTTTTACAAAGTCGATTGCTTCCGTCATCCCCTTCAAAAATTTATTAAAATCTTCTTTGTAGAGAAATATTTTATGCCTGTCATAGCCGTCTTCATTAAACTTTTTCCGGCTTTCAGTGATAGTTAAATAGTAATCGTTACCACGTGTTTCTCTTACATCAAAGAAGTACGTCCTTCTTTTGCCTGCTCTTATGCGCTGGCTGTAAACACTTTCCATCTTCTTGTCATTATTTTCGTACGCCACTTTTATAAATTTAAATTTATTAGTTAATTGATATTCAATCGGGGCAAAGATAAAATTGTTTTTTAATTGGCAAAATATAATGCCTCTTTACATCAGGCCCGGCTCATATTTCTTATCCTGTTTTTGCTGACGCATGTACATTTCCGCATACTGTCCATTCTGTTCCATCAACTCATTATGTGTTCCTGCTTCAGCAATTCCCCCATCGCTTAAAACAATAATTTTATCAAAACTAAAAAGTGAAAATATCCTATGTGTAATAATTACTGCCGTTTTTGAATGCAAAAAATTGTATAGGTTTGAAATGATCTCGTTCTCAGTTTTTGCATCAACAGCGCTAAGGCAATCATCAAATATTACAATCTCATGATCTTTAATAAGCGCCCTGGCTATAGATATCCTTTGCTTCTGGCCACCGCTGAGTGTTACTCCACGTTCACCGATTATATTCTGGTATGTCAGTGGAAACTGATCAATTTCTTTTGCGACTGCTGCGTTTTTTGCAGCCTCCTTTACTAATTCCAATGGAGAATTTTCCCGTGCAAAACCAATATTGTTTTGAACCGTATCACTGAATAAGAAAACATCTTGTGGCACATAACTTATCTGTGAGCGAAGGCTTGTAATATCTATCTCTTTGATATCAATGCCGTCGTACAAAATTTTTCCTTTTTGCGGATCATACATCCGCAACATTAATTGTGCAATGGTAGATTTGCCTGCTCCTGTTTTCCCTATAATGGCAATTTTTTCGCCTTTGTTAATTGACAGGTTGAAGTTTTTAACTGCGTGTATGCCTGTATGTGGGTAAATAAAATCAACTCCTTTAAATTCTATTTTTCCATTAAGCACCGGCTTCATTGCCGCCGGGCTATTTTCAATAGTCGGTGTAGTGTGTAAAAATTCGTTTATGCGTCGCTGTGAGGTAGCTGCACGTTGTATCATACTCGCCGTCCAACCAATGGCCATCACCGGGAACATGAGCATAAGAATATACATTACGAACTCTCCTATCACACCAATATTTATGCTTCCGTTGATTACATACAAGCCGCCGATGAAGATGGTAAGCAACGTGCTTATCCCTATCATTAAACTCATGGAGGGAAAATAAATTGCTTCTGTTTTAGCCAGCGAAATAGCGTTGCTGCGGTATTGCTCACTGTTTTTTTCAAAGAAGCCCAGCATTGCTTTTTCCTGCACAAATGATTTGATTACTCTTATACCGGAATATGATTCCTGCGCATTTGTTGTAAGGTCCGATAGTAAGGTTTGTATTTTATCGCTTTTACGGTTTATGATATTATTTACATAATAAATAGTGATAGCAAGAATAGGCAACGGCGAAAGAACATATAACGTAAGCTCTACATTTTCATTAAACATATAAAAGAGAGAAAAGCCGATCGTGGCGGCGAGGTTAATGAGATACATGATTGCCGGGCCCGTGTACATTCTCACCCGGCTTACATCTTCTGAAATACGATTCATAAGGTCGCCGGTATTATGCGTTCGGTAAAAGTTAGTATCCAGTTTTTGGTAGTGGGAAAAAATTTCGTTCTTCTGTTCAAACTCAATATGGCGGCTCATTACGATGATCGTTTGCCGCATCAGGAACATAAAAAAACCACTGATAAGCGCCAATACCAAAAGTATGATTCCGGAATACAATATTTTCTTTTTGAAAGAAGCCTGCCCGTTATCCAATTTATTTATGAAAAGCTTTTTTATGATAGGGTCATAGTTTGTTTTTACTTTGGCGTCTGTCTTTGTAGTCTCCTGTTTTAAACTTATTTCAACTGTATTCAATACATATTTTGTAACCTGTGGCGCTAATATTCTGAAGTAGTTGGAAAGAATAATAAAAACCATTCCCATAAGAAACAGCCATTTATATTTCCAAAAATATTTGTTGAGGGAAGAAAGATGCTTCATTGATTGATAAAATAATCCGCAAAAGTAATGATGAATCTGCGCATCACAACTTTCGCTTTCGGCTAAAGGTTGCCAACCTTTTAAAGGATGGCAACCTTGCCCGCAAACTAACATATTCAGGATTGGGTACTTGCGCGTATCCCTCTGAATTCTATACAGTTCTTTTTAGCAAACTATTACCCACAGAGCAATGCAGGCAGAGTTTTTTATTACAATACTCATTCTTAAGTTGAATGAGCGCCTGTGAATCAAAAGCGTTTTTATTAGAAAAATTCAGCCGCTCAAAACCTGAAGTGATTTTATTTTTTTCCGGTGAAATCTCTTCCAGCCACGTTATGGCTTTTTCTTTAAACTGGGGATCGCTGTGATGCACGCCATAAGCATACAAAACGGGAACAACAGTATTGATGATGATATTGTTTATCATCTGCTCTCCAAGGGTTTTTTTTTTATATTCTGTTTCTTCATCAAACAAATAATGATAATTCCAATAATCATTAGCTGTCACCTTAAGCAATTGCTTCACCTCTTTTACTCGCGATGCGTCTTTTATTTTTGAAAACAAATGCTCACTTTCATGAATCAAAATAGCTAATTGCGCCAGGCGGATCGTGGGGAAGTTTGCCGGCCTCATTCTTAAAAAGAAAGGCTCACCAGCTATCGTTTGGAGCTTATATTTTTGTTTGAAAAAATTATATTCTTTTTGCAGCATTAAAGGATATTTTTCGCTGAACTGGTATTTCAGCAATCCTGCTTGGCCAAATAACAATGCCTCTACGATATGAATATTATTTTTATGCTTTGCCAAAATAGAGACCGGGACTGACTCTGCAATCTTTTGAAAAAAATCATTATTCACACTCAGCCCGAAGTTTGCTGCGATAAGCCTCCAGAAAGCCTCCTCCCAATGAAAATTCGTTTGATGTAAAACGGCCAAAACTTTCTTTGATTTTAATAACAGCCTTTCTGCAAGTAGCCGCTGTTTCCAGTTAGAAAGCACAAGGTCATTCACCATATACACCTGGTTTTCGCATGGAATAAAAACAGGGCGCTCCATCAATTGCCTGTATTTATCAAGAAGCAAATTTGAAACACGGCTTTGCAATTCAAGTGTTGGCAAATTGCTCCCGTGTGCATCAACAATCTCAACATCATGGTTCCATACTACGTGCAGAATGATATTATTAAAATTAGCATCAGCTGAATGATGATGCATGTTCCAGTCAGATGAATTTACATGAAGCTCTACATTTCCCGCCCAAAGAGTTTCATCTATTTTTATTTTTGCTTCGCTGAAATCAGGTCCCTGGTTTGAATTAAAATTTCCCTGGAAAAGAATGCTTATTGTTTCCCCGGAAGTTGTTTCCAGTTCCTTGTTATTGAAATATTGAAACTGCCAGATGTATTGGATAAGGTCTTCTTTCATAAGCCATCGTTGAAGAAGAAAATTAGTTCTAAAATTCTATTTATTCAAATTGCTTAGTGTGCTTCGTGTAATCGTAGTGCCCTTTGTGTTCCGAACAACCAGTAACACGAAGTACACAAAGAACCACAAGGAACACGAAGATTAATTATTATTTGAAAAATTAAAACTTAGTGTCCTTCGTGTAATCGTAGTGCCCTTTGTGTTCCTCCTAAGCAGGAGCACGAAGTACACAAAGAACCACAAGGAACACGAGGAACTCATTACAATTTTACAAGCTCCTGCACTACCCTGCTCACGGGTAATCCCATCACATTATAAAAATCCCCGTTGATGGATTTTATTCCGGTAACGCCAATCCATTCCTGTATTGCGTAAGCGCCGGCTTTGTCATAAGGTTTATAATTATCAACATAATGCTGTATCTGTATTTGTGTAAGTGAATTGAATTCAACAATTGTTCTTTCAGCAAACACAATATTATTTTCTCCGGATAAAATGCATACTCCCGTAATCACCAGGTGCTTTTTTCCGGAAAGCAATGATAGCGTGTGTATCGCATCTTCACGGCCCGAAGGCTTACCAATAATCTTATTATCCAACACTACTATTGTATCGGCAGCTAAAATAGGGTAACCATTTCCGTTACCTTTCGATAAGGCTACCTTTTTTTCTACATCGTTTGCTTTATTGGATGCAATGTGCATGGCTATTTCTGCAGGTAATAATTCAGGTGGATAACTTTCATCTGTATCTGCCGTTATTACCTCAAACTCAATTTCAGCCCATTGAAGTAATTGACTGCGTCGCGGAGATTTAGAGGCTAAAATTATTTTTCCGGTTTGCATCCAAATAAATTATTTAAAAGAAGATCATAGATAAAATACCGGTAAGCATAACAATTTTCACCGCCGAACTCAGCGTATGAAATTCGGCAGTGGTTTTGGCCCTATACAATTTTTGAAGCACCCAAACTAATGGAATTATTATTGCAAAGATGGAATACAATGCCGAAAACCACCACCCAAACTGTATTACATAAAACTGGATAAGAGCAATTACAACGATAAGTACAATAAGCCAAACTGCTACAAAAACTTTCGAAACTTGTATGCCCCACACAATGGGCATTGTTGTACAGCCATATTTTGAATCGCCGGGTAAATCCTCCATATCTTTTATCACTTCCCTTACCAGGGAAATGATGAACGCAAACCCGGCGTAGATAAATGAAACTTTTATTAATCTTCGCCAGGCTACATCGGTATTATTAATATTGAATTTATATTCGGCAGTCATTAGCACAAGGATGACCCACGCGGTAAGCAACGAAATTAAAACGTTGCCTATAAGAAATTTCTTTTTGAAAGTGGTAGAATAGAACCATAGCGTAAGAATGGCGATCAGGTTAAAAAATGGAATGTAAAAGTTAGAAAGTTTGTAGCCAACATACAAACTTAAAACGAGGCCTGTGAACGATAATACTATGTGCAGCACAATCGCCCATCTTCTTTTAATAAAACGGTCAACGATAAGCTTTGAAGGCTTATTTACCATGTCAATATTCAGATCGAAATAATCATTGATAATGTAACCCGCAGCAGCAATACATACAGAGGCAATAACTAACAAAACAAACAACGGGGTGGTGAGTTTTATAATATTGCCCGTAGCCGTATTAATATGGTAAACAAAATGAAAAATAAAAAACCTGAACAGCACTTGTGTAAGTGCAATAAATAGAAGATTGGGCCACCTGATCAGTTTAAAAAATGCAGCAATAATATTCATGAAATCTTCTTATTGGTAAATCAAATACTATATTCAGGTGGAGGCGACAGAAGTATGCAAAGGCCAGTGTTTATTAAGTTTCATTACTTTTTCAATTACATCTCTTACACAACCATGGCCGCCCTTTATTGGCGAAATGTAAGATGCAATTTGCCGGATTTCCACAGCCGCATCAGCGGGGCAACAGGCAAACCCGGCAGCCCGCATACAAGAGTAATCCGGAATATCATCTCCCATAAATAAAACTTCATCTGCCGGGAGTTTATTATCCGACATGTATTTGTTTAGCAAAGCTTCTTTGTCAATCACTTTCATGAATACTTCCGTAATGCCGAGTCTATGTAACCTTTCGGCAACAGGTGGCGCATCACTGCCGGAAATAATCAATATCCTGTAACCACTTTTCACTGCTAACTGTAACGCATAGCCGTCCTTTATATTCATTTTTCGCAGCCACTTATTTTCGTAATCCACCAGCAAGCTTCCATCTGTAAGAACGCCATCCATATCAAAAACGAAAACCTTTACTTTACGCAGGCGAATAAGAACGTTCATAGAAACAATAAATTTTGTGAGAAGCGCTTTCTATTTTTGATTATCTCTCCATTCATAGACCCAACTGCTTTGGATCATTTCCAGGTGGCCTTCATTGCTTTCTTCGGGCTTTCCTGCAAAAGATGGAATATCTAACACCCATTTGCGAAGATCAGTAAACCGTATGCGGTAAATTTTCCCTTCATCAAACTCATCACCAAACTTTTCGTAAAGCTTCATTGCTATATCTTCATAATCGTTCCAGTGGATGGGAAGTTCATAAGTCATTGTAGAAATTATTGAGGGTATTAGTAAAATTAATTATTCACCTAAGAATTGAGTTTGGTCGGGTAAGGTCACAATTATTTCACCTTCACCCTCTTCCAAAATACATTGGCAGCTAAGCCGGGAAATCAATTTTGGATTTATGGCCCTGTCTATAAAATCTTCCTCACGATCTGTAAGCTCCGGCAAATACTCTTCGCCTTTTTCAACATACACGTGGCAGGTACTGCATGCGCATACACCACCACAATTGTGATGAAGGTCTATATCATTTTTTAAAGCAACTTCCAGTATTGACTGATCTGGTTCAACATTCTCTATGGTAACCGGTTCCAGGCCTTTCTGCTCAAACTTAAACTTAACATTATACATCTTCTGTTCTTTTCGGCTGCAAAACTAAGCTATAGCACACGAAACGCCTTACGATTTTGGTAACCACCCTCTCAGGTAAAAAATTCAAAAAGAAATTATTTGTTTTTTTCGTGCAGTTTTAAAATGCTTTCCGAAATTTTAAGATAGATATATTTAAGGTCAGGATGCGGAGCAAGTGTTTGCAGGTGGCGGTTGAGCGTTACTATATCTTCGCGTATGGCAGGGCCGGTCTGTACTTCTTGCGGAGAAGAATTATTTACTTTATTAGCTACTTCATTCATTAGCGGAAGTAAATTTTTAAAACTGATTTTTTCTTTTTTACAAAAGGCTTCGGCCATGGCATAAAGATGATTGGTGAAATTGCCTGCAAATACGGCTCCTATATGATAGCGCAATCTTTCATCATCGGTGGATTCTATCACCTTATCGGAAAGTGAGGCTGCAAATTCTCTAATCTTTTCCAATGTCTCTTTAGTATTTCCTTCTATAAGAAAAGGAATATCCGGAATGTGTTCCGTTTCTTTCGATAGTGTTTGCAATGGATAAAGCACGCCATAAGTAGGGGAACAATTTTTAAGAATATTTATTGAAACCGAGCCGGCGGTATGAACAATGAATTTATTTTTAAGACCCTTAAGTTTTTCACTTGATTCCAGGGCAGCATCAGTCACAGCAATTATATAGATATCTGCCTCTGCAAACTTTTCATCCATTAAGTTTCCTGGCTGTGCATCATACTTTGCGGCCAGTTCTTTAGCATGCTCTATGTTACGGCTAACAATTTGAATAATTTGATGCCCCGCTCTTTGAATTATAGCAGATAAAACATGAGCAACATTCCCTGATCCTACTATTACAACCTTCATTTATTAAAGTGTTTTTTATACAAAGACAGATTTTGTATTTGATTTTGCAACTATTAGCTTTTGCCTGTATATTTTATAAAAAATGAATTGTCATTTTCATTTAAAATAAGCAGGATATAGCGATAGGTGTGGTCGGTTTTGGGAGCCGTTGCGAAGATAACAACCTAAACATACATTACCAATTTAGGGAGAAAATTCCCATTTTTTATTTTTAGGCTAATATTGCAGCTAACACACACAGATTATTTTTTAGTGTATCTCACATTTGAATAAGGATAAAAAAGGGAGGAAAAATTATTATGGCAAAGAATTTATTAATAGTGGAGTCGCCAGCCAAAGCAAAGACAATTGAAAAAATACTTGGAAGCGATTTCGAGGTCAGGAGTTGCTATGGGCACATTCGCGACCTGGAAAAAGATGATATGGGTATAGATGTAAATAATCATTTTGCTCCCCGCTATAAAGTGCCTGAGGATAAAGCAAGAGTGGTAAAAGAATTAAAACAGTTCGCCAAAAAAGCAGATGAAGTATGGCTCGCATCGGATGAGGACCGTGAAGGAGAAAGTATAAGCTGGCATTTGGCGGAAGTACTTGGCCTTGATGTAAAAACTACCAAGCGTATCGTTTTTCACGAGATCACAAAGCCGGCAATAAAGAATGCCGTGGATAACCCGAGATTAATTAACATGGACCTTGTGAATTCTCAGCAGGCCAGGCGGATTGTGGACCGGCTAGTGGGCTTTGAATTATCGCCTGTACTATGGAGAAAAATTGGAATGAAAGGTGGCCTTAGCGCCGGGCGTGTACAAAGTGTGGCGGTAAAACTGATAGCTGAAAAAGAAAGGGAAATAAACCAGTTTAATTCTACCAGCAGCTTTAAAGTAGAAGCCTTGCTTGCAGCGGTTGACTCCAATGGAAAATCAATTTCTTTTAAAGCAGAAGATGGCAGGCAGCGCACGATTGAGGATGCAGAAAGTTTCCTTGAAAAATGCAAAGGCGCAGAATATTCTATAAAAGATATTATAGTAAAACCCGGCAAACGTACTCCTGCCGCCCCTTTCACCACTTCTACGCTTCAGCAGGAAGCAAGCAGAAAACTCGGCTACGGTGTGAGCAAGACGATGATAGTCGCACAAAAACTGTATGAAAGCGGTAAGATTACTTACATGCGTACGGACAGCCT
>JALYYM010000693.1 GCA_030946565.1 Bacteroidota bacterium
CGGATAAGGTTGCAAATTGTGAACACCCAATTACATTTTTAACAATCATCGTTCATTATTAATATTTTTGCCGCATGGATACCACCGAAAATACCGACTTTGATGTTCAGGAAAAGTTATCCTTTGATCATTTTAAACAGGAAGTCCTGCGGGATTACCGCATCGTATGCGAAAGCCGTGAAGCCAGTTTACTCGGCAGGAAGGAAGTTTTAACAGGGAAAGCAAAGTTTGGAATTTTTGGTGGTGGTAAGGAAGTTGCCCAGATTGCCATGGCAAAATTTTTTCTTCCCGGCGACTTCAGGGCAGGCTACTATCGTGATCAGACCTTCATGTTTGCTGCCGGACTGGCGAGTATAGAGCAATTTTTTTCACAGCTATATTCAGATACGGATATTAATAACGATCCATTTAGTGCAGGGCGCCAGATGAATGCTCATTTTTCTACCACGTTTGTTGATGGGAACGGAGATTGGCTGCCTCTCGCAGAAAGAAAAAATATATCTGCCGACATTGCTCCAACAGCGGGGCAAATGCCGCGTGCATTAGGACTAGCCTTAGCGTCTAAAATTTTCAGAGAAGTAGATTCCTTGGGGGAAATGAAGGAATTAAGTAATAATGGAAATGAAGTTTGCTTTTGTACAATTGGCGATGCATCAACTTCTGAAGGACACTTTTGGGAAACAATAAATGCGGCTGGGGTGCAGCAAATTCCTCTTGCTGTATTTGTATGGGATGATGGATACGGCATATCGGTACCCAGGGAAATTCAAACAACAAAATCTTCCATTTCCATTGCTTTATCTGGTTTACAAAAAGAAGAAAATACTAATGGAATAAATATTTATAAACTGAAGGGCTGGGATTATGCAGGCATGTGTGAGGTATTAGAGCAAGCTATTCAAAATATACGTGATACACATACACCTGCCTTGTTTCATATTGAAGAACTTACCCAGCCGCAGGGCCATTCTACTTCGGGTAGTCATGAGCGTTATAAGCCCCCTGAAAGGCTTGAATGGGAGAAGAATTGGGATTGTAAGAAGCAAATGAAAGACTGGCTAACCTCTAATGCACTTGCAGAGGAAGAAGAGCTGGATGTAATAGAAGCAGAAGCGAGGGAATTTGTAAAGAAAAGCAGGAAAGCTGCATGGGAGAAATATATTTCACCCAGGAAAGAGGAACTGCAAAGGGCAGTTTCTTTACTTGAAAAACTAGCAGGAGAGGAAAACTACAACGATTCGCTTCAGGTTTTTATAAATGATTTAAAATCTAATAGTGAGCCTCTTCGCCGTGATGTTATGAAAGCCATTGCCGGGGCTGTTGATATTATTAAATCAGCCGAAAGCAAAAAGCAGCTCAAAGGTTATTACGATAGTTTGAAAAAGGAATATGAACAAGTATATGATTCATGCCTCTATAACGAAGGGCCAAAGTCAGCGTTAAAAGTACGCGTGACCGAAGCTAATTATGGTGAAAATCCTGAAACGATGAACGGGTATGAAGTGCTTAATAAATATTTTGACGAGTTGTTTTTTAGTAATAAAAAGATGGTGGCATTTGGTGAAGACCTCGGGAATATAGGTGATGTAAATCAGGGCTTCAGCGGCCTTCAGCACAAATATGGCGAAGCCAGGATTTTTGATACAGGCATTCGGGAATTATCTATAATTGGTGAAGGGATTGGTTTAGCGCTTCGGGGGCTAAAGCCAATTGCGGAGATACAATACCTCGATTATTTACTATACGGTTTGCAGCCTTTGAGCGACGATGTATGTACAACGCATTATCGCACTGCCGGGCAGCAAAGCGTACCATTGATCGTGCGTACCCGTGGCCACAGGCTGGAGGGTATCTGGCATAGCGGCTCACCACTGGGAATGATAATAAATGCCCTGCGGGGAATGTATGTTTGCGTGCCGAGAAATATGGTACAGGCGGTAGGAATGTATAACACTTTGGTGCGAAGCAACGACCCTGCTTTAATGATAGAATGCCTGAATGGCTATCGCCTCAAAGAGAAGCTGCCGTCTAATTTACTCGAGTACACGATACCGTTAGGTGTACCTGAAGTGATAGAAGAAGGCAACGATATTACAATGGTTTCTTACGGGGCCACTTTACGCATTGTGCAGGAAGCTGCAAAAGAACTGGAGAAGCTGAACATAAGTTGTGAAGTAATAGACGTGCAAACGCTTTTGCCATTTGATCTTAACCATTCTATTTTAGAGTCACTCAAAAAAACAAGCCGTATTATATTTATAGATGAAGATGTGCCTGGTGGTGCATCGGCCTATATGTTCAATAAGGTGATGGAAGAGCAGGGTGGCTATCGCTGGCTTGATGTAGCGCCACGTACAATCACTGCTAAAGCGCACAGGCCTTCTTACGGGAGTGATGGCGATTATTTTAGCAAGCCAAATGTGGAAGATATTAAAAACGTTGCGAAAGAAATGATGGCGGAGTGAGGGGAGGGCAGTAATGAGCGAGCAGTAATGAGTGATTAGTGATGAGTTCGCGACTCCTGACAACCGATCATTCACCTCTCATAACGGATCACTGATTAACTCATAACCAACAACCAGTAACCAACAAACATGAACTTAACATTATATCAAATAGATGCTTTTACCGATGAACTTTTTGGCGGCAATCCCGCGGCAGTTATTCCTTTGGACAGGTGGTTAGACGATGCGATGATGCAAAAAATAGCTTTAGAGAATAACCTGAGTGAAACCGTGTTTTTTGTGCCTGCCGGTGATGATGGTACATCGTTTGAGATAAGATGGTTTACCCCAACTGTTGAAATAAATTTGTGTGGCCACGCTACGCTTGCCGCTGGCCATGTTTTATTTGACATCTTGAAATTTGACAAGCCTCAAATAAATTTTCATTCGCAAAGTGGTGTACTAAGCATTTCCCGAAATGATAAACTCATCATAATGGACTTCCCTTCCTGGGAACCTGAAATATTTAATGATCCCCCCTTACACTTAAAAGATGCGCTGGGAGGCGTTGATATTATTGGCCTTTATATGAACCGCGATCTTTTGCTATTGCTGCCGGATGAAGCAGCTGTAAAAAATTGTACACCTGATTTTGCTTTGATAAATAACACAGGTTATAAAATTATTATTACAGCTCCCGGCAATGAAGTTGATTTTGTATCAAGATTTTTTGCGCCAACTGCCGGCGTTAATGAAGATCCGGTTACTGGTTCTGCCCACTCACAACTGATCCCTTTTTGGAGTAAGAAACTTAATAAAGCACAAATGACTGCAAAGCAACTTTCCCAGCGTGGCGGCACTGTTTACTGTGAGCAAAAAGGCGATAGGGTCACCATGGCGGGTAACTGCGTGTTTTACATGAAGGGCGAAATCGAAATTCCACAATCCTGATGGTTACAAATAGAGAAAGACAATTTATTGAACACTGGCTCGAACAAAAAAGCGGCGCCAGGTGGAAATATTATTTACAGTTCTCCCTGGCTTGGACAATGGTGGCCTTCCTGGTCATCTTTTTTCTCGCAAAATTATTTACTAATGCATGGGAAACCGGCGGCGGCTGGCTGGTGTATTTGATGTTAGGCATTTCCCTGGTGATAGGCTTTTTTGCTACACACCTTACTTACACTACCAGTGAAAAACGTTATCATAGCATTTTGCAACGCGAAAAAAATAATTCGTAGTATAGTCACTTATTTATCAAGTCATTTATTCATCAAGTCATTTGTCATTGGGTCAATGGGTCATTAGTCATTGAGTCAATATTGACTTATTGACTTATTGACCATTGATGACCCGCTTATTTAAAATATCCTGCACGATCTTTACTGCATGTTCCCTTGAATTTTCAATAAAGAGGCGATGCGTGTTCATGCCGCCGCAAATTACCCCGGCGAGGTAAATGCCTGTTACATTGCTTTCATAACTTTCCTCATTATAATCGGGCTTGCATACGTCATCTGCTGAAAGATTTACACCCATGCTTCGCAGGAAATCAAGGTTTGGCTGGTAACCGGTCATGGAAATTAGCCAGTCATTTTCAATAGTAACTAATCCATCAGGTGTATTGATATCAACATCATGCTCTCTTATCTCAGCAATTGTCGAATTAAAATATGCTTTGATGGAATTCTCTGCAATACGATTTTCTATATCCGGCTTCACCCAATATTTTACGCGGTCACTTATTTTATCTCCACGGATAACCATCGTAACCTCTGCTCCCTTGCGCCATGTCTCCAAAGCCGCATCCACTGCGGAATTGGCGGCGCCAACAACCACCACTTTTTGAAACGCATAAAAATGCGGATCATCGTAATAATGTTTTACTTTTTTTAATTCTTCGCCTTTCACATTTAGCAGGTAAGGAATGTCGTAGAAGCCGGTGGAGATAATTATGTTTCGTGATTGATATACAGATTTTGAAGTTTCTATTTCAAATTCTTTACCTGAATTTTTTACTTTTTTCACTTCCTCAAACAGGTAAATATTAAGATGAAAGGAGGAAGCAATTCTCCTGTAATATTCAAGGGCTTCGTTGCGTGTAGGCTTCACGCTGTTGCTTACAAATGGCACGCCTCCTATCTCCAGCCTTTCACTGGTGCTGAAGAATGTCATGTTTACCGGGTAATTGTATAATGAATTTACCAAGGTGCCTTTTTCTAAAATCAAATATTTCAAACCTGCATTCTTTGCTTCTATACCACAGGCAAGCCCGATTGGGCCGCCACCGATAACTACTATATCGTATAAGTTTTCATTCATAAGTGAGCGAAGTTATTATATAAATTTTTCGAAGAAATGTTCTTGCTCAGCAATTAAATTCTCCTCCATCTTTTTTTCAATTTTAAAAAAGGAAGTTCTAAATAGTAATAACTGATGATGGCTATAAAATAATTTACCGTGAAGTAAATAATCACGAGCAACCAATTCATCAAATTCACTTCAAAATGGTGTAATAATAAATTTATAAAAGTGATGGTAATGCCATGGTAACAATATAATCCATAGGAGAGTTTACCGGTAAAAATTAAGAACCTGTTTTGCTCAAAAATTTTAGTGCGTTGATTGTTGGTTACTTGTTCAATTATAAAAAGTGCTGTATAAATTATAAATAAATACCTGCTTAGGAGCGCTACAAAACTATTCGCAAGACCGCCGGTGCTTATATCTAAAAAATAAAAAACAATGAAGTGAAAAATTAAATAACAGTAGAAAAAAGCTGTTGTTGTGCGGGACATTTTTTTTAGAGAGCTAATAAATTTATTACTGCGGAAAATCGCTGTAGCAGCCAGGCCGCCGCTTGCAAAGTCAAACAAATAGGTAAGGGTGTTAAGATAATGGCTCCAATGCATTATAATCGCACACAGTGAAAAAGTAATGCTTATAACAAAAAGTAACCCGATGATCAGCGGCAATTTTTTATAAAAAAATCGCAAAGAAATACCCCATAAAAGATAAAATTGTTCTTCAACTGAAATGGTCCATAAAAACCTTAAAAAGAAAACATGGTCTATGGTATAAAAATTTGAAAAGAAAAAAATATAATACGAGGAGGCGGGTAATGAAAGGCTAAATCCATATCGGCGGGCTATGAACGGAAAAACTATGAACGCCAATGCAAGTATGAAATAATAGAGTGGCCATATCCTTAATATTCTTCTTGTAAAATAATTTTTAAAAGAAAAGCTATTTAGCTTTTTATATTCATTTAAAGCGAGGTAGGTTAACAAGAATGAGGATAGAATAAAAAATACATCAATGCTGAGCGGTAAATTATTATATAAGTATTTGATAAAACCTGACAGAAAGAAATCTTCGTCCGGAAGGTGTATAGTATGGAACAGAAATATTGCTAAAAAAGATATGCCTCGTACAGAATCTAACTGGGGGAAATACAGTCCACTTTGTACGCCTGCTGATAATTTACTATTCAATTGTACTGATCAGTGTTTGATAATCTAAAAAATGTTAATCATGAATGTAGGTAATAAAATTATGGGCGAGAAAAGTATTTGCCATCATGTTTTACGTTTGATTGAATAACAAAAGCCAATGCCCGACCAGGCATTGGCTTTTACAGAAATTGTTCTTCGTTTCTATTATTTGCTATCCAAAATTTATCTCATGAAATACATTTTTCCATATCCTTTTGTAAAATATTTATCTGTGTCATCGCCATCATCTGTAAACTTCTCAAGCGACTTACCATTAAGGTTGGTAAGCACGCGATACAGATAAACACCATTCGCAACTTTTTGTCCATACATGTCAGAGCCATCCCATTTAAATTCTGTAATATTTCTTCCTATGTGAAGCGGGCCTAATTCATCTTTGGTTATTTCTCTTATTATTTTTCCGGTAATGGTTAATATTTGTATCCGTATATTTTGCGGTACTACGGAACCGGTAACGGTAAATACAAAAGCTGTAGATGTCGTAAACGGATTCGGATAATTAAGTAAATTAGATATCATCGGTTTGCTTATCACTCTAAAGTCAACATGATAATCCAGTTCCCCTGCAGTGTTGCCCACAACGTCTTTACCCGAAACAATTAATTCATATTGGTCATCGGCGCCACTCAAAGAAGGGGAGAGGTCAATGGTAGCTGTATTTTCCCCGGCCGCTAAGTTGGCAGGTGTGAAACGCAAAGTATCGGCATCAAATTTATAGGTTTTGAGAGAGCCATCAGGGAAGCGTATTTGCACTTTAATAAGCGAGGTATCCGTAAGGCCGAGAAACTTACTTTCATCTTTTAGCTTGATAACAATATGCGGCCGTGCGGAAACAATATCGCGGTTTAAAATATGCAAGCCGTCAAAAGTCACGTCCAGCAAAGGATTGAATTTGTCAGCCTTTACAAAAAAATTCTGGTAGATGAAGTTATTAAAATGATACTGTTCCGGCTGATCATTGTCCGGGTTAAAATCAACCAACAATATATTCGGACCGGAAAATTGTTTTGTATCAATATCATATTTTAGAATAATTGTATCGCCGCTTATCAACGGTTTTTGTCTTGGCAGTTGAATAATGTGCGTAACATTATTATTATCTATCACAGCGAGTTTCACCTTCACACTATCAAATGCGGGTAAACTTATATTTTTAAATGCAATGCCAAAGTGAAGTATTTCTCCCTGCTCCAGGGTGTCTTTACTTGAGAAAAATAAAGTTGGCGTAAGAGCGCCTTCAGGAGCCATATCATAATTTAGTCTCCAATAGGCAAGCTGGTAGGCCGTAAATCTTATGCTATCTGCATTGCGCATTCTAAGCTGTATGTATGGATATTGTACAGCGCTAACCTTTGAAATATCCACGTCCTGCATAGTCTTATCCACTACAAAAAGTATGGATTGTTTGCCGGTGGAATCTATGCCGATAATTTCTACTTTGGGATTGTCAGGGGAATTCGCTTCCAGGCTGCTTCCTCTCCAATGCATTTGTTTCCATGCTTTCGAAGGGCCAAATTTTGGCGATGTAATATAGCCCAGCGAATCTTCGGTAGTAAATTCTTTGGCAATCTCTATCTTATCATATATTCCCCGGGACAATACAAACTCCGGTTGAAACGATGGATTGTTTTTCTGATACATGAAAACAAACACTCGCGGACTGTTGAAGGAATCTATTAGAACAAACCCTTGTGACTTAAGCCTGTGATAAAGCGAATTGTTAGCTCCGTACACCGCGGTGTCAGAAGCCCATTCAGGCGCGTAAGTATTGCCTGCACTTGTTGTGCCGGATATGTATCTCGCAGCTACAATAAAATTGTTTGGAATAGAATCGAGGAAATTCATTACAAGTTTTCTTCTCACCCGCGTAAGGTTATTGAATTGGAAATTAGAGATGCGGGTAGAATTACATACCGGATCGCTTCCGTATAATCCCTGTGGTGTACCAAGTACGTTTTGCCATGGTTTGAGTGTTATGGGATCAATTACTGTAAATACAATTCCATTTATACCGCAAAACGCCCTGTCCAAATCAGTTCCATTTACAGATACTTTAAACTCGCTTCCGGTGGAAGCAGCCGTGGGGTAAACACCATCATTAATATAAATAGTATTTTGTACGGTTGCGAATGTCCATTGTCTTGAGCTATCAAGCTTTATGTTTTGCGTATCGCTGCTAAGGTGCTGGTAGTAATGGGATTGATTAGAGCCAGGTGTGCTATTTGCAAGATAAATAAAGGAAGAATTATTCCAGTGATAATCTGACGGAAGATTTGTTGAAGGCTTTAGGGAAACGCGCCAATAATATACGGTGCTATCTGCATAGCTGAAACCCGGGTCAAATTCTATCGCTCCGCCTGCCGCATTTACTGTTCGTGTAACCTTTTGCGAAGAATTGAAAAGTAAGGTTGTATCTATTTCCATTACATAATCTTTCGCCACACTTATTGGGTTGGCTGTTGATGCATATAATTTTTGGTTGCCGGCATTTACTATGGAGAAATTATAAGGATAAGCCGGTGTAGCCTCATCTTCATACACAAAGAAATCTTTTACGATACTATTATTGCTTTCTGATATTTCAGAAACTTCATTATCTGCATCAATGGTCGCGGTTATTTTATTCAATCCCTTATCTCTTGTAGAAATAATTGGAACTACCAGGTGCACAGAATCTGCATAATCTATCCCCCCGATTCTTTTGCGGATAAGCACGTCTGTAGTGCCATTAGGGTAAGTCCTTTTTATTTCGAAAGTGATAGAATCGGTGACTGCCCTGCCAATATTATAAGCTTTGGCATCCAGTGTAAAACTGCTTTGCGCAACTGAAATAAAGGGAGGATTTATTTTTACTTCCTGGTCTTCCATCACGTAATCCGGCTTGGGGTGTGGGTTAATTTTTAGGGCCGGGTCGCCGTGCAAAGCAATTTCTTCCAAATGTACTCTTGAGAGATAGTCTAAAGACTTTACATTTCCGCCAAGATTGGTGATTAAATTCTTCATATCGCTGCCAATACTATTTCCATAGTTAGCAACGCCCAATTGATTATAAAGTTCGTAGTCATAATTATTAAGGTAAGGAGGCACGCCAAGATGGGTGCTCGCCAAAAAGCCAATTGAACCGCGCTCGCTTGCGAGAACAAATTTTTCTGAGATGGATAAATTGTTTTGCGTTATCCGTGTCGGGTCATAAATGTAATTATTGCCCGCTGTACAGCCGCTTACTGAGAAGAAAGGATAACGTCCCTGGTTTTGATAAAAAGAAGGATCACTTAAATTAAATGCAAGTGTATTCGCCGAAGAGTGGCCGAAGTAACCCAGGAGACTTATGCCCTCATTAAATAATTCTTCCACCCTTTGCCCAGATACTAATTGCACTGCAGAGCTGGATGATTTAGCAAAGGTTTCTACATGGGCACCGTATAATGTATCTTCTATTATTTTTTTATATTGATCCATATAGTAGGTAAACAAATCATTTTCCGAGCTATCGCTCCCACCAATTACATGCACCACATTTTTCATCCATAACTTACTGGCAAGCGTCTGAGTTGTTGAAGCTTGTGCCGCTTCATATTCCTGAATTTTTTGAAGATAATTTCCTACTTCACTTCCAGATACTACAGAAAGCCTTCCTACAGGTATGCTTGGCACAATGCTTCCATAAGGCGATGACAGTAATACATCAGAGGCAGGGTTACCAAACGTAGGAACAAGATTTAACTGGTCTGCATAAACATTGTTTTCATTGAGCCGGTAATCATTATAAGTAATTCCTTTACCGACCAGAAAAACATATTTTGGGGAAGGAAATTTTGCTTTAGCAAACTGAATAAAATCTTTTATTCCTGATGGATGTTTTTTAATACCATACGCGAACTGGTCTACCAACTCATCACTGTTGTACACCTTTGTATTAAAACCACCACCGGCAACAGAGCTTCTGTAAGCTTTATAAAGGTCAACATTATTTACACCTGACCCATTATTGTATAAAAGAGGATTACTTATAATAAGATAATCCCCCTGGTTAGCAGCAACGCTAAAGTCTGTAAAATTTCTTGTTGCAAAATCACTGATGGAATTTACCGCTGAGGGATCTTCGCTCATAAGAATAAATTGCCTTTGCGCAATTGATGAAGGAGGAAGGGCGAATTTTACTTTGCCGGGCGTAGAAGTTACATCGCCTACATATCTTTTATTAGAAGATACATCGAGTAAAACAGGGGCTATGGATCCGTAATTAAAATTATCAATCACGAGAAAATTGCCGGCTGCTGATGCAGGCAGATTAAAGGAAAAATTAGCCTGATTATTAAAATTAAATTTACTTGGGTAGGTTAATTCAACAAAAGAAACAACCATCCTGTCTGTAGTTACGGCAGAAATATCTTCGAAAGTAATTACCACAAAATCAGGGCTCAATAAATTACCGGCAGGGATATTATTAATTTGCTTTTTTATATAACTATAATAAGGCATCGGCTCATCATCAATAATTGTATTAAAAAACTTTATGCGGATATTTCGATTATTTAATGCATTGCCTACCACTCCAAATTTGAAAGAGACATTAGGGCCGCCGGGATAAACATTCAGGTTGTTAACATTAGCCGACAAAGCGTAACCAGGAAAAATGTCATTGGTTGTCCATCCCTCGCCAATATCATAAGAAGA